>JAKAHT010000012.1:6565-12857 GCA_021814805.1 bacterium | reverse complement strand
TGACCCCACCAGGCCATAAAGGGTGTCGGTCGGAAGTATCCCCACCTTTCCGTCCTTAATTAATTTTATTTCTTTACTGAACCGGCTCGTCGATATCTTTAGCCTCTTTGGAGATTTCTTCCTTTTTCGGAGCATAATTTTTGGAGAATAATAATTTAAATATAATAAAAGTCAGAAAACCAACAACAAAACCTCCCAATATATCGCTTGGCCAATGGACACCTACGAAAATCCTGGCTACTCCTATAAAAATGGAGGATATTAGGAACCACATGCCCCATTTTTTATCGATCAAAAGTAAAACAAGAGCAATGGCGAAAAAGAATGCGGCATGACCGGAAGGAAAGGAAGAGCCACTCTCCGGAATTAAAGGGGTAAAATTCAGGGCATCAAAAGGCCTTTCCCTTGGTAAAATGAATCTCACAATCGATGTTAAAACATATCTTGAAACCAAACCCGTAAAAACTAAATAAAAAAAGGTTAAGAGTTTATTTTTTATCCCTTTTCTGTTCAAGATAAAAATTAAAAGTGCAAAACCTAAAATATAAGGCAAATAATAAGCCAGAAAAACCCCAAAAAAATCAAAGACGCCGGACAAGCCAGCTAATCCATGAATTGAATTAAAAATGCTTAAATCCAAAGACATTATTTGTTTACGAAAGGCAAAAGACCCATCACTCTCGCCTCCTTTATGGCTTTGGCAAGTTTTCTCTGGTGTTTGGCACAGATATTGGTGTGCCTCGGATCTATTATTTTAAGCTGACTGGAAACAAACTTTCTCAACACTTCCGTGTCACGGTAATCTATGACTTTGGAATTCTGGGAACAAAAAAAGCACTGTTTTTGTTGTTTCATATTGGTTATATTCTAAAACGGTATATCTTCCGGCTTTATTTCTGAATCTTCGAAATTTATCTCCGGCAGCTCTTCATCTTTCACGCTTTCGTCGAGAGCTGGGTTATTTTGATTTTCCGGAGCCGGGGCCCCGCCGGTTCTGGGTCCGAATTGCATTCTTTCTGTGACTATTTCAGTTGTCCTTCTTTGAGCTCCTTGTTTATCCTGCCAAGAACGCGTCTGGAGTCTTCCTTCTATAAGAACAGAGCTGCCTTTTTTCAAAAACTGATTGGCTATTTCCGCCTGCCGGCCCCAAATGACTACATTGTGAAATTCGGCTTTTTGTTGTTTTTGTCCGGCCTTATCAAAGAATATATTGTTAGTGGCTATATTCAATGAACAAACTGATTGACCGCTCGGGGTCTGGCGCAGCTCCGGATCCCTTGTTAAATTCCCGAATATGAATACTTTGTTTAAGTTCATATTAATTCAAAATTTCCTCTATCTTTTTTTCCAAACCTTCGTTGGTCAATATTTCTTCCTCTTTCTTCTTGAAAGACGATCCGGCATAAGCCGATCTTTCTCTCATGGGCGACTGGCTCCTGATCTCGGAGTTCTCCGGTGATTCGATTTTCTTATTGACGTTCCCTATTGCGTACCTCAATACAGATTGATTGAGATTAAGCGCGCCCTCCATATTCTTAATAGCTTCCGAATAAGAAGAAAACTTTATCACCCCGAAGAAAGCAAATTTCTCTTTCTTTATGGGATAACTAAGCTGCATCTTCTTGAGTTCCTTTTCTTCCAAAATTTCACAATTGTTTTTCAGAAGCAAATCCTTAATAACCGAAGGATTTTCCTCCTTCAGCCAAAAGGTTATTTCGTAATTATTTTTTTCTCTTTCTTCCATTTATTGAGCTTGATTTTCTTTGTTTTCTTGGACCTCTTCGCTTACAGTTACGTTACCAAAAAGGTCAGGACCTGTCAATTTTTCCTTCATTTTACTCAATTCTTCATCGGATATCTTTTTTACTCCGGTGCCGGCCGGTATCAGGCGTCCTATTATGACGTTTTCTTTGAGTCCTTTTAAGGAATCCACTTTACCGGACATGGCCGCTTCCACCAAAACTCTTGCCGTCTCCTGAAAAGATGCCGCCGAAAGGAAGCTTTCGGTTCCCAAAGCTATCCTCGTCACTCCAAAAACTTTCTGTACGGCTCGGGGAGGTTTCTTCTTAGATTTTTTCACTTCTCTTACTGCTCTTATAAACTGCGGTTTGCTCATAACTTCACCCACCATGAGCTCGGAATCGCCGGCGTCTTTTACGGTTACTTTAGAAAGCATCTGTCTTATCATTATTTCGATATGTTTGTCGTTTATAACCGAACCCTGCGAGACATAAATTTTCTGCACTTCGTTCACGATGTAATGTATGAGAGCATTGAGGCCTCGATGAGACAGAAGTTCCCTTAAATCAAGCGAACCGTCGTAAATCTGATCGCCCTTCTTAACCTTGTCGCCCACCTTAACCCTGATAGTCGCTCTTTGAGGTACTAAATATTCGTAAGTATCGGCCTCCTTGGAAGCTAATCTCCTTGTCCTTCTCTTTAATTTTGGAGCAGATTCTTCTCTGACCACTATTACATTCGAAAGTCCGCGATCAACTATATCAGTCACTATGCCGTCGGCTCTCACGAGAGTTGATTTTCCTTTCGGTATTCTGGCTTCGAATATTTCTTCTATTCTAGGCAAACCGTGAGTTATATCGGCTCCGGCTACGCCGCCGATATGGAACGTTCTTAGAGTGAGCTGAGTGCCGGGTTCGCCGATTGACTGGGCGGCTATGACTCCGACAGCTTCTCCCATCTCCACCTTCTTGTTTCTACCCAAGTCTATTCCGTAGCAAGTGGCACAAATACCCGAGAGCGATTTGCAAGTTATGGGCGACCTAGCTTTCACCGATTCAAGCTTCGAATCGTGTATAACTTTGGCCGCTTCCCTCGTTATTTGCTCACCGGCTTTTACAACCACCCGTCTTTCCACCTTTATATCTTCAAGAGCGGTTCTCGAGAAAATCCTTTCGGCGAAAGAATAACCATAAGCGTCGCCTTCCGATCTTATTATTTCCACTCCGTCTTTGGAGCCGCAATCGTCTTCTTTTATGAAAACATCCTGGGCAACATCAACCAGCCGGCGGGTCAAATATCCGGCGGCCGCTGTTTTAAGAGCCGTATCAGTCGAACCCTTTCTCGCGCCGTGGGCGCTTATAAAGTATTCAAGGACGCTCAAACCTTCCTTATAAGAAGATTTGGCCGGCAACTCTATTGTTTCTCCTCTTACGTCTTGTATTAAACCTTTCATTCCCACCATTTGAATCATTTGAGACCAGCTGCCGCGCGATTTGGAATCCAGTATCCAATAAAGAGGATTGCCCTCCTTCAGAGTGCCAGGCAGAGTCTTCGCTATTCTTTCTCTGGCATCCGTCCAAATGGTTATGATTCTGCTCTTTCTTTCTTCAAATGTGAGCAAGCCTTCGTTGTACTGATCTTCTATGACGCTGACTTCTTTTTCCGCTTCCGACAATATCTGTTTCTTTTCTTCGGGCAATATGGTGTCGAGCATGCCCCAAGTTATCGAAGAAACAGTCGAATAAGTGAATCCGAGGTCTTTTATTTTATCGACGTAATATCGGCTATCATCGACGCTGTAATTTTCTATTATCTTACTCACCAAACTCTTCAAACCTCCCTTATCTAAAGTATTATTCACAAAGCCGAATCCTTCCGGTAAAACTTTATTGAACAGCAATCTTCCGTAGGAGGTTTCTATTGTTTCTCCTTTGTATCTGACTTTTATCAAAGCGTTTATATCCACTAAGTCGTTGTCATAAGCGAATTCCAGTTCCGACATATCGGAAAATGCTTTTCCTTCTCCCTTAGCTCCTTCTTTTATATGAGTTAAGAAATAAACTCCCAAAATAACATCGTTAGTTGGAGTAACTATCGGTCCTCCGTCAGCCGGTTTCAAAAGATTTCTTCCGGCATCCATCAAGTTCTCGGCTTCATACTGAGCTTCAGCCGTCAAAGGCAAATGGACAGCCATTTGGTCGCCGTCAAAGTCGGCATTGAAAGCCGTACAAACCAAGGGCGGAATTCTCACAGCCAAGTCTTCTATCAAAACCGGTTTAAAAGCCTGGATGCCGAGCCTATGGAGTGTTGGAGCCCTATTCAAAAGAACTCTTCTTGATTGAATAACTTCTTCCAATATAGCCCAAACTTCCGGCGGGCCCTGTTCTATCAATCTGTTGGCTTGTTTAATGTTAAAAGCCAATCCTCTCTCTATTATCTTATTTATAACGAATGGGCGGAAAAGCTCTATGGCCATATTCTTAGGCAGGCCGCATTCATTCAATTTAAGTTCCGGACCTACCACAATGACGGAACGGCCGGAATAATCCACCCTTTTACCCAAAAGGTTCTGCCTGAATCTGCCCTGTTTGCCTTTCAACATATCAGCCAACGATTTAAGTGGTCTTCTCTTTGAAGACAAGAGTTGGCTTCCCAAACGGGCGGTATTGTCTACAAGCGCATCCACTGCTTCTTGAAGCATTCTTTTTTCATTGACGATTATGACTTCCGGAGATTTGAGTTCTATAAGTTTTTTCAGTCTGTTGTTTCTGTTTATCACCCGGCCGTACAAATCGTTCAAGTCAGCCGTAGCGTAAAATCCGCCATCCAAAACCACCATCGGTCTCAACTCCGGCGGCAATATGGGAAGGATCGTCATAACCATCCATTCCGGCCTCACGCCCGCTTTCATCATTGAACGCACGAGCTTCAGCCTAAGAAGTATTTTCTTTTGCTTCATCGCGTCCCTCGCTTCCTCGAGGTCCTTTTGAAGTTCCTTGGAAAGAACTTTCAAATCGATGGATTCCAATATTTTCCTTATGGCTTCCGCCCCTTGACCGGCTTCGAAAACGTCGCCGAACTTATCGACAAGATTGTAGTATTCGTCTTGACTCAATATGAGTCCCGGCTTTAAAAGCGAAAGTATTTCCTTGACTTCATTTTGTTTTTTCTTCAATTCGTCGGATTTGAACCCCTCTTCCTTGAGAGCCTTGAACTCCTTATTCAAATTTTCCAAAGCCCTTTTCTTATTTTCTTCATTGACTTTGGTCACTATGTAGGCCGCGTAATAAATAACCTTTTCAAGCTTGGGTTCGGAGATATTCAAAACCAAACTTAAACGTGAAGGCACGGTTTTCAAAAACCAAATATGGGCTACCGGCGAAGCTAATTTTATATGACCCATTCTTTCTCTTCTTACGGACGAATGAGTTACTTCCACGCCGCATTTCTCGCAGACTATGCCTTTAAATTTAACTTTTTTATACTTTCCGCAGTAGCATTCGTAATCCCTGGTGGGTCCGAAAATACGCTCGGAAAACAAGCCGTCTTTTTCCGGACGCTGCGTCCTGTAGTTCAAAGTCTCGGGTTTCGTGACTTCCCCGTAAATCTTTTCCCCATCCGAACCTTTATGAGCGGACCATTCGAGGATTTCTTCTGGCGAAGCTAATTTTATGCCGATTTTTTTTATGTCGTCTCTGGTCATTTTTTTATTGATTTTCTTCAGTTTTTTCGACCTCCTCTTCGCGGACTTTTTCATATTCATAACTTACGTCGAGTCCCAACGATTTCATTTCGGAAACCAAGACATTGAACGAAGCCGGAACATTGGGTTTCTTTATTTCCTGGCCCCTTATTATCGCTTCGAAGGCAGCCGATCGCCCCAAAACATCGTCTGATTTTATGGTGAGCATCTCCTGAAGCGTATGAGCCGCTCCGTAACCTTCGAGAGCCCACACTTCCATTTCTCCGAAGCGCTGGCCTCCCAGGTTGGCTTTTCCTCCCAGAGGCTGCTGAGTTATCAAGGAATAGGGTCCGGTCGATCGGACGTGCATCTTATCTTCAACCAAGTGGTTCAATTTCATTATGTACATATAACCGACAGTTATCGGATCTTTGAATGGCTGTCCCGTCAGACCGTTTATAACTTTCATCTTGCCAGTCGGTTCGTAACCGGCATCTATGAGTTCATTCTTTATATCTTCTTCGGAAGCGCCCACGAAATTATCAACTATGGCTCGGTAGCCGTGTTTCTTGGCCGCCAAGCCCAGGTTAACCTCCATTATTTGGCCCAAATTCATACGGGAAACGACGCCTAAAGGATTCAAAACTATATCCACTGGTCGGCCGTCCTCAAGATAAGGCATATCTTCAACTTTTCTTATTTGGGATATGACGCCTTTGTTGCCGTAGCGGCCAGCCAGTTTGTCCCCGGCTTTTATTTTCCGGAGCTGGGCCACTTCAACCTGTATTTTCTTTATTATGCCTGGATCAAGTTTATCTCCCTTATCTCTGGAGAAAACCTTTATGCCTATTACCCTGCCTTCTTTTCCGT
>JAKAHT010000012.1:4670-6465 GCA_021814805.1 bacterium | reverse complement strand
TCCCCGGCTTTTATTTTCCGGAGCTGGGCCACTTCAACCTGTATTTTCTTTATTATGCCTGGATCAAGTTTATCTCCCTTATCTCTGGAGAAAACCTTTATGCCTATTACCCTGCCTTCTTTTCCGTGAGGCAAGGTAAGCGAAGTGTCTTTTATATCTCTGGCTTTCTCACCGAAAATCGCTCTTAAGAGCCTTTCTTCAGAAGTCAGCTCTGATTCTCCTTTGGGGGAAATCTTCCCGACCAATATATCATTGGCTCTCACCTCCGCGCCTATTCTTATTATTCCTTCGGCATCGAGATTTCTGAGTTTTTCTTCGGAAACGTTTGGTATGTCCGGCGTGGTTATTTCCGGACCGAGTTTAGTGTCTTTAACCAAGCAAGTATGAGTATCTATATAAACAGAAGTGAAAAGATCTTCTCTGGCCACTCTTTCGGAGATGACTATGGCATCTTCGAAATTCGCGCCGTAAAAAGGAACGAAGGCTACGAGCAAATTTTTACCCAAAGCCAGAGCGCCGTTTTCAGTCGCCGGACCATCTGCCAAAACCATGCCGGGTTTCACCTTATCACCCACCGAAACTCTTACTCTCTGCGACATACAAGTGGAGTTATTGGATCTCTTAAATTTATAAAGATTGAAAGTCTTGCTGCCTTTTTCCATTTTCACGGTTATCGATCGACCGTCGGCTTCGGACACCACCCCTGCGACATCCGAAACAACAACTTGGCCGGAATCTTTGGCGGCTTTTTCTTCCTGACCAGTCGAAACCAAGGGAGCCTCGGCCGTTATCGGCGGGACGGCTTGTCGTTGCATGTTGGAACCCATAAGAACTCTGTTGGCATCGTTGTGCTCCAGAAAAGGTATCAAGGACGTCGAGACGCTGATCATTTGGTTGGTTGAAACGTCTATAAGATCCACCTCGCTTGCTTTGCAAGTCGACGGATTCCCCTTGATTCTTGCCGGCACTACCTTATCTGATATTTTTCCGTCTTCTCCAATCTTTATGTCGGCTTGAGTTATATTCCATTTTTCTTCCTCGAAAGCGTTCAACCAAACGAGTTCGTCCGTTACTTTACCGTTTTTAACTTTGAAATAAGGAGATTCAAGAAAACCAAATTCGTTTATTCTGGCACAGGTGGCAAAATAATTGACTATACCGATATTGGCCCCTTCCGGAGTCTGAATAGGACAAATCCTTCCGTAATACGACAAATGCACGTCTCTCACTTCGAAACCAGCTCTTTCTCTCGTGAGTCCGCCCGGACCCATCGAAGAAAGACGCCTCTTGTGTTCCAATTCTGCCAAAGGATTTACTTGGTCCATGAACTGGGACAAAGTCGAAGCGGCGAAGAAGTCTCTCACCACGGAAGTCAAAAGTTTGTAGTTTATGAGTTGGGCGGGCTGCAAAGTAGATCTTTCGAGGGTGGACATTTTGTCCTGTATTCCTCTCTTTAATCTCGCAAAACCTATCCTCAAGCGGAGTTGAATGAGTTCTCCCACCGAGCGTATGCGCCGATTGCCCAGATGATCTATGTCGTCGGCCTCGGCCGAAGGATTATTGTTTAATTTGATTATTTCGGAGATTACCGAAACGAGATCATTCAAATCCAAAACGCGGCTGTCTTTGTTTTTTATGTCGAGTCGCTGATTAAATTTATATCGTCCGACCGGACTCAAGTCGTACCTATCGAACCTGGAAAACATCGGTTCTATGAGAAATTTGGCGTTTTCGAGTGTAGCCAGTTCCCCCGGCCTCAATCTTTTGTATATTTCCAAGAAGGATTCATCTCTGT
>JAKAHT010000012.1:0-4570 GCA_021814805.1 bacterium | reverse complement strand
GAAATGGCGGCCTGAATGGCATTTTTACTGGGGTTGGCTATGGGCGTAGGCGTAAATCCCGAATGGAGATACGTATTATAGGGTGAATTTATTTTTGTATCTCCTTTGCCGGGCACCATATTTTCACAAGTAAAAAGCCGGCCGTCACACTTGGCATAACTCAAAGTGGCATCAACCTGGAGAGGCATATTGATTTGTATCCTCTTCAACAATATCCCCGCCACTATTTTCCTGTCGTTAAATTCCGGAACTTCCCTTTCTAAATAGGAAGCTAAAATCAAATCGTTGTACCAACTCTTCTCTCCGGAAAGCAACGGCCAGGCCTTGATTTCGAAAGTGTCCAAAAATTTTTTAACCACATCCGAAGTATCGGAGTCGAGATTAAAATTATAAGTATCCGGCATCAAAAAACCCTCTAAAGAATTGACTTGCGATAAGAAGGGGTACTGTGTGGCAAGACTCGCAAAATTGAAATTTTCAAGCGAGCCTTTTTGAATCACTCCTTTATCGGAAAGGATTTGATCTATGTCTTTGACAGTGGCTCCGTCGGGTATTTGAATGGTAACGTCATTTTCACTGCCAGTCCTTAAAAGTCCCACTATTTGAGGAACGCTCATCGTCCCGGCTAATTCATAAACTCCGGGCTGGAATCTGGTGGCACTTCCGGTTAGAAGGGAATAAACCTTGAAGACCACGATCGATTTTATGAGCGATGATTGAGAAAGGCGAGCTCCTATTTCTTTAAAACTCTCGCCCTTGGTTACCGTGAACTTGACCGGATTATTGACGGCGAAACTCGGTTGTAGACCGTAGAAAAAATAAGCAGTCATGATAATTAAGACCAGAATAAACCCTAATATGAAGAGGAAACGCGAGGCAACCAGTCCCCTTTTGTTATCTTGAGGATTCAAGTTTAATATGTTGAATTATACTTATAAGTACAGCAATAGTCAATACGCTCGAACCTCCATAGCTTACGAAAGGAAGGGTTATGCCCGTTACCGGCAGGAGTCCTATATTCGATCCTATGTTTATTATTATCTGAACCAAAAGAACAACACTCCCCCCGAAAACCAGAAATTTAAAACTATTGCTTTCCGCCCTAAGGCCTATATTCATTAATCTATAAAAAATGACCATGAATGTCAACATTAATACGAAATCTCCCAGCATTCCCCACTCTTCGGAAAAAGCCGCAAATATGAAATCTGTTTGGGCCTCGGGCAGGAAATGGAATTCCGTTTGAGTACCTTGGCCGAACCCTTTGCCCCAGAAGCCGGCCGAGCCTATAGCAATCTTGGCCTGTATGACATTGTAATTTATACCTAAAGGATCTCTTCCTGGGGAAAGAAAAGCGGAAATCCTTTCTTTCTGATAACTTTTAAGGAAAAACATCCAAATTAAAACGGCTATCAGTAAAAAAGCCAATAAACCTATAACGAGCCTTTTTTTGTTTACCCCACCTATAAAAATAAAACCGACCCAGATGCTCATTATTATGATGGCCGATCCCAGATCGGGATGTATGGCGGTCAAAGCCGCCGGAAGGATGGCGAGCCCCAAAGAAGTAAAAAGATATTTTGATCTCCAAGCAGCCAGATATTTATTTGTAAAGAAACCGGCCAAAAGAAATATAAGCCCCAGCTTGGCAAATTCGGCCGGCTCGAATTGGAAAGGGCCCAAGGTAAGCCAGCTTTTGGTACCTCTCACCAAATGAGATTGCACATTGGATACAATAAGAAAAAGGATGCTTGCCGCATAAAACCCGTACTTAAAAACCGGCCATTTTATTATCCAGTACCAGTTTATTTGGCTGCCGAAAATTATTATTAGAAACCCTATAACATACCAAATTATTTGCTTCTGAAATAAAGAGTTATCATAAGGCTCCAAAACCACGAGACTTATGACCGAAAGCACGGCAAGACAAAAAATTAAAAGCCAGTCTAATTTTTTAAGATTGTTAAATAACCTCATTTTACTCCTCGGCGTTCAGAAAGACTTGGGCGGTAGAACTTACAAATTGAGACCCTTCAAAAACGCTTTGCGGCATATAAACATAAAAAGTCGACGTACCAAAGCCGGATATATTATTCAGTAAAGTTTTCCCGGCAAATAATGGATTTCCGTATTTATCGTAAAGGAAGGCGGTTACCCTCAAGGAAGGTACGCTGAAAGCACTTTGATTTTGGACCACGCCTGAAACCACCACCGCCCCGGTACTCGACGAAACAATCGGTCCGGAAGAAACCGAAACTGAGGGTACCAAAAAATCAGCCGATTTTTTCCATGATTCGTTTTGATTTATTTTGAAATCAATATCGGAAATTCTTCCGACGTCATAAGCGCTGCCATCGTATTCTATTATCAGGTACTTGGATTCATTCGGAAAAATATTATCGTAGCCGGAAACCGTCCCGACCAGGTTTTTGTTGCCATCCAGAAAATCAGCCGAATAAGAGAAACTGTCCAAGCCGAGGTCGGCATTGTTGTTTACGACACTGACCACGGCAAAAACTTTCGAAAGCGAAACGCTCTTAAAAATATAGGGAATCCCCGACTCTTCGAGAGGTTTGGCTTGTTTCAAATAACAAGGCAAACAAGGTCCTCCGCAGTCGACTCCGGTTTCCCCTTGGTTCTGGATATTATCCGAACAAGAAGGAGCAGGAGTGAGCTTGGGCGATAAAAACAATAATACGACAATACCTAAAACGCAGATATAAAAAAAACCGTAAATTAATTGTTTCTTAATACGAGACATCAAATTTGTTTCAATATTTTTCCCAATTCTTCTTTATTTAAACTGGCTCCTCCGACAAGCACCCCGCCTATTTCCTTAAAACCGATAAAATCTCTTACATTTTTAGAATCAACCGATCCGCCGTACAAAACTTTGGGATCGGATATTTTATGCTTGTATTTTAATATTTGTCCGATAAAACCGGCCATTTCAGCGCTTTCCGCCGGGTCATCGGATTTACCGGTGCCTATAGCCCAAATCGGCTCATAAGCCACGATCAAATTTTTGACGCTGATTTTATCCAAATCTTTCTTAAGTTGGAAAGCAATGAACTTCTTAGCCTCGGTTAAACCCATTCTTCTAACATCCGAGGGCTCTCCGACGCACAATATCACTTTTAATCCGGATTTGATCGCCGACTTTATTTTCTTGTTTATGATTTCGTCCGTCTCGTTAAAATATTTTCTCCGTTCCGAATGACCCACAAGAACGTATTTAGCCCCCGAATTTAAGAGCATAGAAGAAGACACCTCGCCGGTAAAAGCTCCTTTTTCTTCCCAAAAAACATCTTGCGCTCCCAGCCCCGATTTCTTCAATTTGTTTTTGGCCAAGGGCAGGAAAATGAAAGGCGGAAAAACTATGACATTCCTATTATCCGAATGACTGAGGAGCACTGAGGCTTCACGGATACTTTCCGGATTAAGCTTCCAGTTTAAAGCTATTATCTTGGACATTAAATAAATATTATCACTTATAATATCCCGTCCACAATCTGAACCTTATTAAAACGGTTTCGCCGAGAACCCTGAAATAATCAAAAAAAGAAACCTTGGTTTCGGAATCATCCTTCCAAATAATGGGCATTTCTTTGACCTTGAAGCCGGCTTTTATAGCCAGAACTATCGCTTCGGCGTCGAAGCCCCAACCGCCAATTGAAGATCTTTCAAATACATGGGAAGCGGCTTCGCTTTTAAAACATTTGAATCCGCACTGAGTATCTTTAAAACCTGGCAACAAAAAGATTCTTATTATTAAATTACCCGCCCGGCCCAGCACTCTTTTATAAAAAGGTTGGGGAGGATCCATCACGGCACCATCAACATACCTCGAGCCTATGACCACATCATATCCTTCTTTAAAATAAGGCAACATCTTCTCAAATTGATCGACGGAAGTGGAATTATCGGCATCCAAAAAAAGTCTGTAAACGCCCTTAGCTTCGAGCATCCCCGCTTTCACGGCCGACCCTTTGCCTAATCCGTCGCCTTCCATTAATTTCAAATAAGGCATCATGGTTGAAAATCTTTCCATAACCTTGGAAGTGGAATCTGAAGATTTATTGTCCACCACAATTACCTCGTAGGAAAAATCGAAACTTTTAAGTTTTTTATCCAAATCGACAATGGTCAGAGGCAATCTTTTAGATTCATTCTTAGCCGGAATTATTATCGAGAGAAAAATCATTTATTTTGATTTGAAAACGACAAATTTATAACTGGAAAAATTGAAGAATTTGGAAGCCAACGAAGCGGAAAGGGCACCGATATTGGCCCACAAAACCGGACTTATAATTTTCGGTTCCGGTATGACATTGACCACAAAAGAGGCCACCGATACGTTTATGACGGCCCCGAGAGCCGAGAAAAAAATGAATTTTATATACTCTTTGCCGGATACGGGCTCATTGTGTTTGAATGTCCAGAATTTATTCCAGAAATAACTGTTAGTTGCCGCCACCGAAAAAGATATGGTCTTAAACAAGGCAAAGAACAAACCCGAAGAATGATGGGTGGTAAACATCAAAAAATTCAAAACCACGAGATCGATGAG
>JAKAHT010000027.1 GCA_021814805.1 bacterium | reverse complement strand
GGCGGGACGATGGAAGGAACGATGACGATACAATAGAGGGGAAATTTTCAATTCCTAATTTCTAAGAGACGGTTTTTTATAATTTCCCCGATGGACTCCGGAGAAAGAACGCTTGTTGCATATTCCCTGGCTTTAAGACTCCGCCTCCGGCGGATTTCTTCGTTTTCAAAGACGAGGCGCATAAGCTTCGCGGCGTCGTCGGTGTTGGGCTCAGCCCATTTTTGTCCTTTAGTGTATGGGCCGTAGTCTTTGTCTATCTCGACAAGTTTGAAATCGACCGGGAAACCATTTTCCTCATTTATAATATCTGTGTTTCCTGAATAATTCGTGGCTATGACCGGTTTACCAAGAAACATCGCCTCGGCTACGGTAAGTCCGAATCCTTCGGAGCGGTGAAGCGAAACGTAAGAGTCTGCAACATTCAGGAGGCTGTTTATCTCGGTTCTCTCGAGATATTCAGCAATGATTTTTCCTTTCCCTGCCAATTTATCGACGCTGGACGTCAATAATTTGAAATTCTCCGGATCTATCTCCGGGTTGGAACACTTGATAACAAGTGTCGCTTTGTCTTCCTGAGGGAAAGCTTTTTTGAAGGCTTCGACGACGGCCAGAGGATTTTTCCTTTCAAAGAGGCTGTAGAAATCGAACATAAAAAGGAAAACAAATTCGTCTTTCGGAATGCCGAAATGATCGCGCCCGTAAGGACGGGGACCAACAAAAATAGAGTGAGGTACCACGGTTACCGGGATATCTTTCGCTTTTAATATGGAGTTTTTGGTGAAAGAGCTCGGTACCCAGACTTCATTAACTTTATCGAGGAGCTTTGTCCAGCTTTCCGGCAGATTTTCAAGTTCCCAAGCCCAGTAGGCGATATTGTACTTGTTTTCGAATTTTTCCTTTCCGAAACGTTCCAATTCTTCCTCAAACATATCTCCGTATATGGCTATGGCATTTACGGAATACGGATTCTTTTTTTTAAATTCTCTGGAAAGAGATGTGTCTTTTCTCCTATGAGGGACGTTGCCGCTCGACAAAAGGGCGTAGGGAATGCGCGCGACTTTTACCGCCCTTACAAGGCTCCGGCCGGCTTCGCCGACGCCGCTTTCTGAATCCAAAAAGCCGAAAATATTCAGGCCGAACATTTTCTTTCCGGGGAAGATTTTTGCCCATAGCTTCTTCGCGTGGTAGACAATCGATCGGGGATAACCGGTCAATTTTCTTTTGACGGCCTTGAGCCAGACCCTCACAGGCGTCGAATCCTGGTTCATGAGAGCGAGAATTTCCTCGTCTCCTATTTTCCTCGAGGCCTGGATTTTAATCCTTTGTTTTAAAGCGCTCGGGAGATGGATTATGTTCCAAAAAAAAGCAGCAAAAGGAATTGATGAATAGGCAATCTTTTTCCGGAGAGGCATATTGTATTTGCTCGTTTGAAAATAGCCCACGATGGCGAAAAAGTAACCCAGCATAACTTTGGTTATTTCTTTAGGCAAGTTCTTTATTCCCCAGTTTTTAAGAGCGGTCCTTAAAGCGTTTTTCTTGCAGAGGTAAAGCTTGCGGTAGTTTTTATCCTTGTAGCTTCCGCTGTGCCTGTGGTAAATCACCGCGTTTTTTTCGAAGAATATCTTATAACCTGAAAGATGAGCTCTCCAACTCCAGTCCAGGTCCTCAAAATAAGCGCTAAACTTTTCATCGATAAGTCCTATTTTTTTCAGGGCTTCGACGGATAAAAGCGAAGCTCCGAAGCAAGCGCCGAAGACCTCCGTGCTTTCCTTGCGGCCTGTTTCTTCAGGCATTCCGAAATTGGCGTCATATCCGTCGCCGTTCCAATCAACCGTGCCGCCCTGGCTGTTTATAGTTTCGGGATGATCGTAAAAAAACATATTACTCGTCACGGATGCGATACTTCCGTCGGTTTTTATCCTTCCAATAAGCGTCAGAAGCCAGTCCTTGTCTGCTTTTGTGTCGTTGTTCATCAAGGCCACGAAAGAAGCCGGATATTTTTCGAGAATATACTTCAACCCGGCGTTCACTGATTTGGCGAATCCGCCGTTTTTCTTGAGCGCCAAAACCTCGACTTCCGGAAAATTATCGTGAATGAAATTTACGTCATCTTCCGTCGAAAAATCGTCCACGACGAGAGTTTTGAAATCGCGGTAGGTTTGGTTACGGAGGGACCCCAAAGAATCGGAGAGAAATTTCCTGCCGTTATAGTTGGGGATTAGGACGAGGGTTTCGGGAGACATATGATCTATTTTGAATGATTTAATTTCTTAAATAGTAGTCTATTACTTTCTTCGTTTCGTCGAACATCTCAAGCTTGCCGTGATTGAGAAGAATGGTTCGGTCGCAATATTTTTCCACGATGTCGAGGCTGTGGCTTGCAAAGACTATGGTTTTCATCGATTTTCTGTATGAATCGAGGACAATGAGAGATTTATCGACGAATTCCTTGTCGCCTATGGAAAAAATTTCATCGAGGAGCATTATTTCCGGGTCGGTTTCGACCATAGTCGCGAAAGCGAAGCGGGCGGCCATGCCGGCCGAAAGGTTTTTCAGTTTGGCGTCACGGAATTTTTCTATTCCCGCGAAATCCATCACCTTATCAAAGCGGTTTTTTATTTCTCCCTTGGGCATATTAAAAATGACCCCCAAAAGATCGAAATTTTCGCGGACAGTGAGCTCGGCGTTAAACCCCAAACTCGGGCTGAAAAAAGGCGCGACCCGCCCCTCGACGGAAATTTCTCCGGAAGAGGGAAGTATTATGCCGGACAGTATTTTAAGAAGCGTGGTCTTGCCGCTCCCGTTTTTCCCGATGAGTCCCACTATTTCTCCCTTGTTTATTTCGAGCGAGACGCCGTTCAAGGCATAAAGTTTCTCGTAGGATATCCTTCTTTTGAAAACATCGACGGCCGTTTCGAAAAAGGTGCCCTTCTTCTCGTGGGGTATTTTATATATCTTCGTCAGGTTTTGCGTTTTTATGGCGTTCATATTTTAGATTTCGTCGATAAGTCCGCGGCTGTATTTATTGAAGAAAAAGACTCCGATGAAGAGAATGGCTGAAATTATGAGTACGGTCATAATCAAATCGCCCGGAGAAGGAAGCGTGCCGTA
>JAKAHT010000011.1 GCA_021814805.1 bacterium | reverse complement strand
GATACGAAAATATTGCGTACCTTGCCGGAGAGGCTGTATATGCTGAAAAGGATTTCCGGAAAATTCTCCCTTACCTTGTTAGAAATAGTCAGGTAGGAAACCTCATTGGGAAGTCCGAGATGCCTGTATTTGAAGAAAAAATAATCTCTAGCCATAAAAGTTTTTCCGGTCAAGGGATCTTTTATGGAGGAATATTCTTTTCCGTTTCCGAGGTATTCGGAGAAGAGATTCAACAGGGAAGCTATCATATTCATTTGTTACTCCTAAATTTATTCTGCCTATATTTTGCAATTTATTGATTCTTATGTCAAATGAAGGAAAATGTTAAAATCAATGTATGGCTACCATAAAGAAAAAGTGCTGGCCGGAATTCTTCGAAAAATTCACGTCCGGCGAGCGGCAATTCGAGCTCCGGCTTGCCGATTTTGATTTGAAAAGCGGCGACACGCTCGTTATGGAAGAGTACGATCCGGCAGTCAAAGAATATACGGGGCGGACGGCCGAATTCGGGTGCAAGAGGGTGGAACATTCCGCTCAAAATCCTTTGCAGTTCTACAGCGTCGATGACGTAAAAGAAAAAGGTTTTTGGATAATTCAATTGGAAAAAAAGTAAAAGAAAGGTCGGAAAGAGAGGGGAAAATCATGGAAAATTTATTCGAGACGCGTAAGGCGGAGCTCGAAAGCATAAGGATCAGATGGATGCGGTGGTTCATCGTAAACATTCTTGTGCTTTTTATTCTGGCTGTTTTGATATTTTTCGGGCCGATGGCGAGCGCCGGTCTCAACAAAGCGACATGGCTCGAATTCGTGGTCGCGCTGCCTCTGGTTTATTCGGCTATCTTCTTTCATAGAGAGCATTCAAGAGCGAGGGAATACCTGGAGGAATATTCATTCAAATCTTTGATTGCCGAGTCGTTCGATAGCTACCGAAAGCTTATCAAGGACGAAGTCAATCATTCGAAAGCCGACGAGCAAAAGACATATCTGGATTTTTTGGTGGGATCGATAAATACGCTTTTTTCATCTCCCAGGGAAGCTATTTCCAAACATCCGGTGAAAGACGAAGAGGACGTAAAGGTGGGGATAGTTGAAAAACTCGGCGACGTTTTCAAGAAATTCATACCGGGAAATTTGTAGCCATTGAGTTTGACACAAAGTGTTTTTGATTTTATTATATTTCCATTGTGTTCAAGAAAAATGGCGGGTTTGTATATTTGATGTATGGACCTCCCGCGAGCGGCAAAACGACGCTGGCTTCTTTTCTTTCCGGCTCGCTCAAAGCTGATTATATCTCTCTCGGAGAAATAGTGAGGCGGGAAATATCTCGCGGTACGGATTTAGGGCTTAATTTCAAAAAGTATCTCGATGAGGTTATGGAATATCCTCCGGAGCTCATCGAGACGGCTGTTAAAAATGAATTGGCTTCATATCATAATGAAAGGCCGGTGTTCATATTTGACGGGTTGCCGAAATACCCCCGGGAAGTGCCGTTTTTCGTGAAGCTCCTTAAGGAGGAAAATTTGAAGCTTAAGGATATTATCGTTATAGATTTGCCGCTTGATGTAGCCATGAAAAGAACCGACCGGAGAAAAATATGCTCCGACTGCCTCAAACAGCAAAATACGGGAGAATCCGGAGAAGTTTGTGGTCTTTGCGGCGGCCAACTGGTTTCAAGGGAAGATGATGCCGATTTCTTCTTTAAAAGAAGGTACAATGATTATTCGGTTTCGGTGAATGAAGTGCTGGGTAAAATCGGAAGTTTGGCCGAAAAAATCATCCATATAAACGGAGACCAGCCGGAAGAGTCGGTTAAAAAAGATATCGGAGAGAAAGTGAAATTAAACATGCCCGAGTAGCTCAGCAGAGAGAGCGCTTGCGATGTTAGCAAGAGGTCGGTGGTTCAAGTCCATCCTCGGGCTCAAACATAAAAATGGAGAAAGTATTCACTTGGAACGAAATCATCAAGGAAATAATGCCTCAAGGATCTTTTGGGGAAAATCCGTCCAATAAAAACTGGTGTTCGGTCATAACCTTCGCCAGGAAGTTCGGAATAGGAGAGCCCATTTCTTTCCAGAAGACTTCTTACTCGCCGGCAGAAGTCGGAATGCTCAAAAAAATCCTCGCTTGGTGGGAATATCTGGGGGAATTTTCCAACGTGGAATTCAGGGACAGTCTCATGACGAGAGAAATGCTGAGGTGCGTCATCTCTTCCCTGAAAAGCGAAAAGCCGGTAAAAATCTACGCCGTATTTTGTCCTTCTTACGCGACCGGCAAAGGCGTAGTCGGGTATACGGGTAAAGTCGGACCGAGGACCAAGTCCTCAATCTCTTCCATGGTTTCTTTTCTGGAGAGAAGCAACGATTTAGGCATAAAAATGGAAGGGGTGGCTTATTTCAGCGACTTGCTCCTCGAAAACTATGAAAAACTCCAGGGTACGGACTACAAAAAAGATTTGGAATCGAATTTCAGAGAATTTGAGGATATTTTGATCCAAAGCCGATTCATAACCGAAGTGAAAAAACTGTCTGAAATAAAGGATTTGGAAAAAGAAATAGGCGAAAGGGGAATCGAACCAGCCGACCTTAAAGAAGACGGCGGGAAACTTTTTGAGTGCATCTATAAAAGGAACATTCCCTTCTATGAAGAAGAGTTGGGGTGGGGCGATGAAGAAATAAGACAGAGAACGAAAACTCTTATCGGATCGTACAGAATATTGGGCAGATTTTTTAAAAATCTTTTTCCGGACGGTTTGATGTTTTGGACGGAAAGCGCCTATGAAAGAGGGCTCATGTATAATGCCGGATTGGATAAAGAAAACGTTATACCCATAATATATCCACGAAAATGACAACGGGCGGCATAGAGAAATTTTTAAAGGAAGAAAAATGCAGCTTCAGGGAAGCCAAAGTAACGCCCGAAGATTTTAAAGATATTTCCGCCGTCTTTTCGGAAGAGCCTTTTCCTATTTTTGAACAAAGTCCCCAACACATCCTTTCTTACTTAAAATACGGTTACAGGCCGATATATACGGAAGCCGGGTGTTTCCGGGGAGTTCTGTTGGCCGCCGAAAAAGATGCGGTTATTTTCAGTCCGTTCATTTCTAACTTTGAAAGCTTTCTGGGTTTTGTTTCGAGATTGAAAGATTTTTTTTCGGTCGGAGAAATAAAAATCCAAAACGTGAGCGGTGATTGGCTTAAAAAAAGAAAAAAGGATTTATCCGGCATAAAACACAGAATCGAGCTGAGGTCCAAAGAGGAGGTTGTTTACGACGTTCCGACCGTTTCCCATCTTCAAGGGTCCGGGTTTGCTAATTTAAGGAATGCGGAGAAAAGGCTTATTCAAAGCGGCGAGCTTAATTTTAAAGACGTTGAAGAAAAAAATCTCGGAGATGTTCTGAAAGTGCTCGAAGTTTGGAATGAAACGCAAGGGTCTAAATATGAAAAGAAAAAGAAAGAAAAGGAAAAGTTCACTTTGGAGGCGTTCCTCGGTTTCAAAAAAATATTGGGAAACCGGGACCTGCTCTTTGAGGCGGGTTATTTGAACGGCAATCCTGTTTCTATAAGCTTGATGCACCGGTCCCCATTGAAAAGAGATTGGGGAATAATTTATTCGGTAAAAGGCATAAATAAACCGGAAAACAAAGGGGCTCACGGCGTATCCGATGCTACCTACATTCGTTGTTTTAAAACTGCCTCGGAGTGGGGTTTAAATTTCCTGAATGATGGAGAATTAGGAAGTGAGCCCGGCACGAGGAATCATAAATTAGCTTTCAAACCCACGATGTATTTAAAATCATTCGATGTCTTCATATAAAAACATTTATTATCCTCTTTACGCGAGAAACGGCCTTCATTCGTTTCTCAAGCACATTCCGCATTCTAAGAAAGACCGTATACTGGTTCCGAGTTACAGTTGCGGGGACGAAATTCAGGCAGTCATAGAAAGCGGTTTTTCCGTGGAACCCTATCGTATAAAAACGAATAATCTCGAGATAGATGCGGAAGATTTAAAGAAAAAAATGATCGGAAACGTGAGAGGGATAATCATCACCCATTATTTCGGTTTTCCTCAAAGAGAAACGGAAAAGATATGCCATCTGGCGGAAAAGAAAGGCTTATTTGTCATCGAAGATTGCGCTCATCTCCTTTTCGATGGCGGATTCAAGCTCTCGGGCAGCGCCGCCATTTTTAGTTTGAGGAAATTTTTCCCGGTTCCGGACGGAGGAGTTTTGATAGTCGACGGAAGAAAGTACGGTATCGAGGATTATAAATTCAAGAAAGCGCCGCCGGCCGCCGTAAGTTTCGATGAAAAAATATATTCGCTTATGAAATCAGGACGCATAATTCCCGGTACGACCATAAAAGAGATATATAAATCGGAAGGGGAATCTATAAAAGAATACGGCCCGCGCCTCGGAAAATGGGGAGGGTATTCCCTTGGCATGCCTGTCGAGTCCGTAAAGAAGATAAAGAAATCGGAGATGCGCCGGATACGCTCGGAAAGGAAAAAATTTTACAGGTCTTACGTGGATTTTTTCCAAGAAAAAAAATTCAAGGAAATAAAGCCCGTTTTCGGATATTTCGATTCCAAAGTCACGCCATTATTTTTCCCGGTGATATACAAGAGAAACGATATCGGCCGAATAAGAAAAAAACTTTCGAAACTGGGGAATATCGTGAGACCTTTCTGGGAACATACGCATCCGGCCGTCGACCGCAAAAAATTCAAGGAAGCGGGGTTTTTGAAGGATCATATTTTCATATTACCGATGAGCGGAAACCCGAAGTCGGTTTTTGGCGTTATAAATGACGTTTTTGTATAATTGAACCATTATATGATGAAGAGGGATTTATATATAATCTTCGGGCCGCCAGGCAGCGGCAAAACAGCCCAGGCCACTTTTTTATCGGAGCAGCTCAAGCTCGAAAAAATATCCTGGGGAAATTTGTACCGCGACGAAGCCGCCAAGAAAAAATACCGGAAGGAAATAGCGGTGATAGACAATAAGAAAACTTCTATCTTGAAGCGTTCCAAGGCCATAGCTTCGATAATCAATAAAGAAATAGATAAGCTGAACGGTAACAATTCTAACGGCCTGGTTTTGGACGGTTTTCCAAGAAGAATAGAGGAAGCAAGAGAGCTTAAGAAGATGATACAAAAGGGCCGCTACTCGATAAAGGCTCTTATTCGCATCAATCCATCGCTCGAGACGGCCATAGCAAGATATAATGGCCGATACATTTGCGAAAAGTGCCACCGATATTTCACCGACTTTGTTCCCGGCAAGAATGAAAATCACTGCGATTTGGACGGCGGCCGCCTTAAGAAAGTTTTGACGCCTCCCAATAAAATAAAAGAGGATTTCTTTTTATATCTCCATGAGGTAAGCGGAGCGATCGATTATTTGAAAGGCATAAGCGAAGCGCATTTCGACGTGAGCGGAGACGAAGACGACATAGTTATATTTTCTAACATATTGATGAAGTTGAAGAGTAAGGTGAAAGATGATTGGAAAATTTTCCGAAGACAAAGCTCGTCTCTTGTGGAAACAATTTACGGCGATTTTCAGCTCATTTCCTACCAATCAGAACTCGATTACCAGTACCATTTGGCTCTTGTCAAAGGCAGGGTTAGAGGCAAGAGCGGCGTGCTTTTAAGAATTCACTCTTCTTGCATCACGGGAGATATATTCGGTTCCTACAGGTGCGACTGCGGCGATCAACTTCATCGTTCTTTGAAAGCAATAAACAAAGCCGGCTCCGGTATCGTAATCTATCTTTTTCAGGAAGGGCGGGGCATAAACATAATAAATAAGCTTAAGGCTTACAAACTTCAAAGAGACGGAGCAGATACTGTGGACGCCAATGAAATGCTCGGTCTTCCGGCCGAACTCAGGAGTTATTACGTGGTAAAGGATATACTTGGCGATTTGGACGTGGAGAGCGTCGTGCTTCTTACCAACAATCCTGATAAAATGAAAAAGTTAACCGATCTCGGCGTGGTTGTAGAAGGCATAAAAAACATTGAAATAGAACCGAATAAGCATAACGGTAAATATTTGTCGACAAAAAAAGAAAAAATGGGCCATCTTTTGAAAAAAGTATGAAGATATTGATAGGTACGACGAGCGAACAAAAAATAAATATAATCAAAAAATTCCTGGTCAGCCGGAATTTGACCGATGCGGAAATAAAACCGTTCGGAGTTGAGTCCGGCATAGCGGATCAGCCGCTCGATGAAAAAACCACCATTCAAGGATCGATCACGAGAGCCATGAACGCCGTAAAGGCGAACGGAGAAGGAGATTTTGATTTTTCTCTGGGTCTCGAAGCGGGACTCGAGGAAATAAATGGCATTTATCATATAGTTTGCACGGCTTCCATTGTCGATGAAGACAACAATATTTATACCGGTGTGAGCAAAAAACTGCCTCTGCCGGCTGAGGTTTCATCGGAAGTTAAAAAAGGCGGCGAGTTTGGAGTCATCATAAGAGAGTTTGATGCTAAGACAGACGGCAAGCCGGAAGAAATCGAATCATTGGTTAAAGAACTCATAAACAGAACCGACGGATTTTCAGAAGCGTTCGGCATAGCTTTTTTGAAATACGGGAACCGGGATTTTTTCAAGCAAAAAAGGGATGTTTCCATCCCTTAATTGAAGGCTTCGAGAGCCTTAGAAGGGCTCAAAATCTTTACAATCTTGACCCTCCTCAAACCAGAAGGCAATTTGACATCGATGATGTCTCCTGCCTTTTTTCCGATCAATGCTTTACCTAGGGGACTTTTGATGGATATTTTTCTCCGAATGTCGGAAGAACCTCCGACGTACCCGCTCATTATGAAAGCGAGCCGGCTCTTGTCGTTTTCGTATTCTATTACGATTCCGTTTCCCAGAGCCACGAAATTTTCTTGTTCTTCCGGCGTTATCACCCGGGAATTATTAATGACGTCTCTTATCTGCTGTATTTGAGCAAATAAGACTTCCGTATTTCTTTTGCTAAGCTGAAAGCCT
The DNA here is from genome assembly GCA_021814805.1 of bacterium. Lineage (GTDB taxonomy): Bacteria > Patescibacteriota > Minisyncoccia > UBA6257 > GWB1-50-10 > JAKAHT01. The sequence continues at coordinate 7,869 of JAKAHT010000011.1, read as the reverse complement.
TCGTCGTGGTGTCCGTCTTGTTCGGACCCCGATAAATAACCGGCTTGCGCGGCGTCATTGTAATCCTCGAGTGCTTTGTTTAAAGATTTTTCCAATTCCTCTCTGTCCTCCAAGGTAAGAACATATTTTTCTCTGCTGGTTTCGACACCATTGAAAATATGTCTTTCCATGGTTTGTATCCTTTCTTTCGTTAATTTTTGAATTTTACTGATATAATAATGACAAATTATTCGACTTTTGTCAATTATGTTAGAATTTAGGGATAACATGAAAAATATCGAAATAGAATTTAGATCAAGATTCAGCCGTTTGAAATACAACGAACTGAAAACATTCTTGGGTAAAAACGCGGACGATTTAGGAGACGATAACAAAGACGTTTATTTTTTTCTTTTTCCGGACAAACTTCTCAAGGTGGTTGATAATGTATCCAAGAAAAGCGCCAAAATAGTCCTTAAATTGAATAAAATAGGCAAGGGAAGCCATTTCGAGGAGATCGAAATACCTATAGACAGAAAATATTTTAAAAAAACCGCCAAAACTTTCATTATTTTGGGGTTCGGTGACTATATGCATTCTTTCCAGAAAAGACATAATTATTCTTACAAAGGCGTGGAATTGGCTCTCAAGTGGAGTAAGATTTGGGGTTATCATCTTGAATTGGAAGTAGTGATCAATAAAATGATTAAGAAGGCTCCGGCAGAGAAAAAAATATTTTCCGTGGCCGAGGAACTGGGAGTTAAAATAATGACCGATGATGAACTGAAAAAATTCACGCGCCGGGCCGAAGCGGACTATAAAAAGAAATAAATAATTATGGAGACAGAATCTTATACTTCTTACGGGGCAATACCATTTTATAAGGAAGGGAACCGTGTTTTATTTTTAATCATAAAACATTTTGCCGGACACTGGGGTTTCCCCAAGGGCCATCAGGATGAAGGCGAGAGGCCGGTTGAAACCGCCCGAAGAGAACTTTATGAAGAAACAGGGCTTAAAAAAGCAAAAATAATCGAAGATATAAAATTCGAAGAACATTACGATTATGAAAAAGATGAAAAGAAATTCCATAAGACGGTGGAATACTTTCTGACCGAGGCGGAAAGCATGAAAAACAAAACACCAGACGAATTCAAAGACGAAATAGAGGATATAAAATGGGTTTCTTTTGAAGAAGGAATGAAAACCATCACCTTCGATGAAGGAAAAAATGTTTTAAAGGAAGCTTATGAGAAAATAAGGCTTATAAAGTGATATAATCAAGTTATGAGGAAATTAATTTATATCTTGATAGTCATAGCCGCTGCCGCTCTCCTTTGGGAAGCTGCTGGACCGAAACATCCGGCCATAGCTCCGACGGTTAGAGAAAACGGGCAAGAGGCGACGTCCACTCCGGACGTAGTCCAATCGGGCTATTTCGGTGAGCGCTCGACTTCCAGTTTGGGAAATTATCTCACGAATAAGAACGGTTTTGCTCTTTACACTTTTTCGAACGACACGCCGGGAGTGTCCAATTGCACGAGTACTTGTCTTGATAAGTGGCCTCCTTACGGCCCGGGCATAAAAGCGGAAGGCACGACGACGGTCAATTTGCCGATGCTTCCTCAAAACGCGGGAACGATGAAGGGTAACAACGGAATGATTCAATTTACTTGGAAAGGAATGCCACTTTATTACTACTTCAAGGACAGTGAGCCGGGAAGCGTTTTAGGCGAAGGTTTATTGAATTCTTGGTACGTAGTTAAGTTATAACGCAAGATGCCGGATATTTTGAACGTCTTGAAAGCCTCCGGGCAATCAGAGCCTTTCTCCGAAGAAAAGCTCGAGAAATCGCTCGTGAGGGCGGGGGCCAACGATATTCTGGCCAAGTGGATAACCGACAAAATAAAGCAAAGAATAAAAGACAGGACGAAGACATCCGAAATCCATGACCGGGCTCTTAGTCTTTTAAAAAAAGAAGAGGGGCCGCTCGCGGCGCGGTACCGCTTGAAACAGGCCATAATGGAAATGGGTCCGACCGGCCATCCCTTCGAAAAGCTTATCGCCTGGATTTTGAGAGCCGAAGGATATGAAGCGGAAACAAATCTCATCATAAAGGGAAAGTGCGTCACCCACGAAGTCGATGTGGTCGCAAAAAAATCCGGGCGGCAGATAATGATTGAAGCCAAATATCACAACGAGCCGGGCATAAAAAGCGACGTGAAAGTTGCTATGTACGTCCATTCGAGATTCGAAGATATAAGGAGCGTCGATAAATGGGATGAGGCTTGGCTTGTGACAAATACCAAACTCACCAGCGACGCCAAGGAATACTCGTCTTGTGCCGGACTCACGGCCATTGCTTGGAATTATCCCCGGGAAAAGAGCCTCCAGTATCTCATCGAAACTTCCCACCTCCATCCTTTAACAAGTCTCACGAGCTTGGATCATTGGATTAAACAATCTCTCTTGAATGACGGGTTGGTTTTAGCAAGGGAAGTGACGCAGGAGAAATTATCGGAACTCAAGGTCAAGCCTTCCAAGGAGGAGGAAATACTCAAAGAAGTGAATTCTCTTTTAAATGGTTGACCTAAATAAGAAACTAATAGTTTTCGATTTGGACAGCACACTTGCCGAAAGCAAGCTGCCTATTGATTCGGAAATGAAAAATCTTATTGCGGGTCTCTTGAGAAAAAAAGAAGTGGCGGTAATCGGCGGCGGTTCATGGGAGAAATTCAATGAACAAATATTAAGCCCTCTTGATGGCGGCGCCGAGCTTGGAAATCTTTATCTTTTTCCAACCAATGCGGCCGCCTTCTACAAATACGATGGAGGTAAATGGAAACTTGTTTATCGTGAAAATCTTTCTTCCGGAGAAAAGGAAAAAATAGAAAAGTCGATAAATAAATCATTGATTGACGCCGGATTCAAAAAACCGGGCAAGCTTTATGGGGAAGAAATAGAAGACAGGGGAACTGAAATAACTTTTTCGGCTTTGGGGCAAAAAGCTCCATTAAGCGAAAAGGAAACCTGGGATCCGGATCATAAAAAAAGGGAACTTATAGCCAATTATTTGGAAAAATATCTTCCGGAATTCAGTGTTAAGATAGCCGGTACGACATCCATCGATGTCACGAGAAAGGGAGTCGATAAGGCTTACGGCATAAAGCAGATGGAAAAATACCTCGGTGTGCCGAAAACCGATATGCTTTATGTGGGAGATTCGACTTTTCCTGGAGGCAATGATTATCCGGCTAAAGAAACCGGAGTGGAGACCTTACAGGTCTCGGGTCCGGGAGAAACCAAGAAAATCATCGGAAAAATTATTGAGGAAAATATGGAAAAGGTCGCTTAATTCGAGTTAAAATATCAAAATGAGCAATTTTCAAAAGAAAATCATCTTCGCCTTAAGAGTTCTTTTGGGCTGGGTTTTTTTGTATGCCGGTCTCGACAAAGTATTAAATCCATCTTGGTCAGCCGGAGGCTATCTCGGCGCCGCCAAGAATTTACACGGTTTTTATGCCTGGTTTGCGTCGCCCGGTCTTCTGCCGGTTACGAATTTTATCAATGAGTGGGGGTTGGTTCTTCTTGGCGTATCTTTGATATTGGGTATTTTCGTAAAATGGAGTTCGATTTTTGGGATAATACTGATGCTTCTTTATTACTTCTCGGCCGGACAATTTCCTTTTCCGGATGCGAATTCTCTTTTAGTTGACGAACATATCATATACGCTGCCTTAATGGTGCTTATGTGTTCGCTTGATGCCGGTAAGATTTGGGGGATAGACAGTCTTCTTACTTCAAAGTAAATGTCGTGTGAACCAGATATGTCAGGAGTTTCTGAATGGAAGTCGTGTCGTAGGTGCCATAATCGGAAACTTCAGTCGAATTAACGGGAGTTATTTGGGTCACTCCTATACTCGACGATCTTAAATTGCCGACCGAAGCGCCGACGCCTTCTGTTATGGATTCAGCTCGTGATTTGGCGTTTCCGAGAGCGTCCGAAAGCATTTCCGATCTCAAGGAATCAAGCGTTGAATTCTTCAAATAGTATTCGGGATTCTGGCTTGAAAAGACTATACCCTTACCAATCAAATATTGCGGCGCATCTTGAGCCAGTTTGGTTATGCCGTCGACGTTACCCGATTCAATGAGTATATTTTGAGTCAGATTGTAGCCGGTCAAAGTGCCTCCGACGCCGCCTCCGTAAAATTTCCCTGAATAAGTGCCGTTCGCCGTCTGGTAAATGGGATCAACACTCATAGGATCCATGGATATATCGGAAGTGGCCACTCCGTTGGAAGTGAAATAAGATAAGATGCTGTTTAAATCGTTTTTCATCTCAGCCGATCCGTTTTCGAGATCGCTCGAAGCCGGTCCGATTTGTCTAGAAAAACTGCTCCGCCATTTTATGATGTCCGATTTCACTTCCTTTTGAGCGACGCCGGTCACAGTGATGACAGCGTTATCGTAGGTTTTTACGTAGTAAATGACGTAGCCGACTATTATCGACACTATTATCAAACTTCCCCCCAAAATAATCCCGAAGGGAACCAGGGATTTTTTATTTTCATTCATGCGGTCATTATAACACAGAAAAAAACCGTAATCCTCCAAAGTCGGCGAGCTTGATTGGTGGAAAACCTTCGTTTAAGATTTAAATGATGACATCGAACGAAATAAGAAAGAAATTCCTTCAGTTTTTCAAAGAAAGGGAGCATACCGTGGTCCCTTCGTCGTCTTTAGTGCCCGACGATCCGTCGGTGCTTCTCACGACCGCGGGAATGCAGCAGTTCAAACCTTATTATTCGGAACTTGATCCCACGACGACAGTTCATCCTTTAATAAGCAAGCCGGTCGGCAAAAATGCCGCCTCCGTCCAAAAATGTTTCCGGACTTCAGATATAGATGAAGTCGGCGATGAATCACATCTCACTTTTTTTGAAATGCTGGGCAATTTCAGTTTCGGCGGGTATTTCAAGAAAGAAGCTATAAAATACGGGTATGATTTCATAACCGGCAAGGATTGGATGAACTTACCTATAGAATATGTGACTGTTTTCGATCCTTCGAAAGTGCCGGATGACGATTGGAGAAAGGGGGTGCCCTTTGATGAAGAATCTTACGAGATTTGGAAAGAAATCGGCCTGCCTGAAGAAAAAATAAAACGGGATGGCGTGGATGTATTTTGGGGACCGACCGGAAACGAAGGGCCTTGCGGGCCGACGACTGAGATTTATATCAAGACTCCCGACGGCAAAGCCGTTGAAATTTGGAACATAGTTTTCAACGAGTTTTACCGTGGAAGCGATATGAAGCTCACGCCGCTTAAGACCCCGGGTGTCGATACCGGCATGGGTCTCGAAAGGCTGGTTATGGTCTCGGGAAAATCTTTGAGTATTTTCGAAACTGATTTGTTCGTTCCTTTGATACAAGTTCTGGAGCTTAACGATATAAAGAACAAACTGAATCAGAAAACCAAAAGAATTATGGCCGATCATGCGCGGGGCATCGCTTTTCTGATAGGTGACGGCGTAAGGCCGTCAAACAAGGAAAGCGGTTATGTATTGAGGCGTCTCATAAGGCGTTTTGTGGTCAATGAATATCTTTTTGAAGGAGCCGAACCGTATTTTGAGAAACTACTCCATGTGATAGTGGAAAATTACGGAGAATTTTACCAGGAGTTGAATTACGATTTAATTTACACGGTCTTCAATGAAGAGAGAATAAAATTCTTAAAGACAGTAGAAAAAGGTTTGAGAGAACTCGGAGCGCTTGAATCTTTGGATGCTTCTTTGGCTTTTAAGCTCTTTGAGAGTTTCGGATTGCCCTATGAGGTGATAAAAGAACTCGGTGGGGAAAAAGCGGAAAAACTCACAAGAGAAGATTTCGAAGAAGAATTCAAGAGACATCAGGAGATTTCGAGGGCCGGCGCGGAAAAGAAATTCGGAGGCCACGGCTTGATACTCGATACCGGGGAACTTAAAGCCGGAAACGAAGAAGAATTAAAGAAAGTCACGAGACTCCATACCACCACCCACCTGATGCACAAAGCTCTCCGGGAAGTATTGGGAGACTCCGTCCATCAAATGGGTTCGGATATAACCCCGGAGCGCACCCGTTTTGATTTTTCCTTCGACAGGAAGCTTACCGACGAAGAAATAAAAAGAGTGGAAAATAAGGTAAATGAAATAATAAAAGCCGATTATGACGTGAAATTTGAGGAAATGCCGAAAAGTGAAGCCGAGAAAACTGGAGCTCTCCATTTTTTCAAGGCCAAATATCCCGACAGGGTGAAGGTTTATTATGTAACACCCAAAGGAAAAGGAATACCGGAAGCCTGGAGTAAAGAGTTTTGCGGTGGACCGCATGTCACTCACACCTCTCTGATTGGACATTTTAAGATAATCAAAGAGGAAGGAGTGGCCTCTGGCGTCCGGAGAATAAGAGCCGCCGTGGAATAGGTGTTATACTTAATAGTGAATGCGGGGCACAGAAGATTATCTTATCATTGAAGAGGAAAACGGCCGCATGGAAGCGACCGTAGCGAAAATCAATTCCAAGGAGAAAGAGATCAGGATAGCGAAAAAATTCGACGCAAAAAACGCCAAGAAATTAGGGCGTTTTTCCGTAATGAATTTCAATAAAATAATTTTTGCCTTGAGTTCTGCTCACGCCTCGACTATTCAGGATTCGTTCAAAATAAAAACGCCTTCAAGGTCCGAAAGTATAACGGAAGCGGAATTGGAGAACATGGTTTTTAAAGCGTTTTGGGAATTTTTAAACAAATACAGGAGTGTCACTGCCAAAAAGTTCAACGTGACGGATGTAAGTCTGGTTTTAACCGACATCCAAGCAACCGGAGTAAAAATAGATTCGCACAATCTTTTCAACCCGGTTGATTTTAGGGGGAACGAGGTGGAGTTCACTTTGAGGGGCACTTTTATAACGAGGGAATTTTACCACGACATAGTCGAAGTTGCGAAAAAAGGCAGTTTGTCAGTTGTCGAAAAAGGTTCCGTCCTTACGTCTCTTTTGGTGGAAAATGAATCCGTCTTGGCCGATGTCGGCGATTATAAGACGGATATTTTTTATAAAAAAGGCGATTCGGAAATGTTTGTGGATGAAATTAGTTGGGGAACCCACAAACTCAAAGAAGGCGTATCGGAAGAATTTGGCGTGGATTACGAGACGGCCGAAAAGCTCATTAGTCTTTATTCCGAAGGCGGAGCCTCGGAAACGATAAATAAGCACTTCAAAAAAGCTTTAAACGAGGAATTCCTGAAACTTATTTCTGGAGTGAAAACAAAAAGAAAAAAGGTTTTTCTTTACTTCGACTCGATGACTGTTCGCCGGGAAATTTTGCCTAAAGAAAACGGAGTGGAGCTTTTCAGATTCGACGAGGATTTGAGCCGTCGTAATTTCAGGGTATCGGCCGACGAAAACGTTTCCTTTGATTCTTTCCGCAATCAGTCGACTTTGGCGCTTCTTTTTTATTCTTATGCCGACCCCCGCTATGATGTTTTAAATGCTATGCTTCGAAGAAGGGCTGGTTGGCTTGTTTCCAATTTTTAGTTTAAAATTGAAATAAATGAAGACGGAAAAAAAATTTTTTCTTCAAAAAGATGACGAGATTGATTCAATAGTGGATCAATTTTTGAACACCCCGGCCTCCAAAATAATTTTAAACATCCCCAAGAATTCCGTTCTGGGAAATTCCGTCCATAATTTCCAGGTACTAAAAAGAGAAGTGGAAACTGCCGGAAAAGAAATAGTCGTCGAATCGATAGATGAGCACATACTGGAACTTGCTTCTTTATCGGGAATGCCGGCCGTGAACCCGGTTTTCAGAACGAAGGAAAGAGCGGTTACGGACATAATGCCCAAAGC
>JAKAHT010000026.1 GCA_021814805.1 bacterium | reverse complement strand
CCTAAACCCGATACCCTATACCCTGTAGTACTAAGCATATGTTGGCTATAAAATTCAAGAGAATAGGCAAAAAACACCAGCCCTCATTCAGAATCGTGGTAGGAGAAAAACGATCTAAGGTTTTAGGGAGATCAAGGGAAGATTTGGGGTGGTTCGATCCTAAGACAAAGGAAGCTAAAATCAGCAAGGAAAGAGCTCTTTATTGGATAAAAGTTGGCGCCAAGCCCACTCCGTCCATCCATAATCTCCTCATAAATGAGAAGATAATAGAAGGTAAAAAAATACCTGTTCATAAGAAGTCAAAGAAGACTGAAGAAAAAACGGCTAGTGTATAATAAAAATAAGAGGCGAAAGGTCGATTTGTTTCGATGATTAACCAGCAATCAAATGCAAGACACGAGAGATAGGGATTTCTTGGAGATGCTCATAAAATCGATAGTTGATCATCCGGATGATGTTGTGATTGACAGGCGAGTAGATGAAATGGGAGTTCTCCTGTCGCTTAAAGTTAATCCTCAAGATATGGGTCAGGTTGTCGGCCGTCAGGGCTCGACCGCCAAAGCGATCAGAACTTTACTCCGAATAGTCGGTATTAAAAATAACGCCAGAGTCAACTTGAAAATAGAAGAACCGGAAGGGTCGACGAGAGGCCAAGAAAGAAACTAAGAAAAAGTTTGCCCCGCCAGTTTATGAACTGGCGGGGTTTTTGTTTTATAATGATTTTGTTATGGTAACTTTCCATATAATCACTTTATTTCCTGAAGCGATAGAAAATTATCTCCACTCATCTATATTGGGGCGGGCGGAAAAGAAAAAAATCCTAAAGTTCCACCTCGTGAATCTCCGTAAATTCGGTTTGGGAAAACATAAAAAAGTGGACGACCGGCCGTTCGGCGGCGGACCCGGGATGGCCCTCAAAATCGAACCGATTATGGCAGCCGTGGGTTCGATTTTAAACCCAAAATCCAAAAAGCGAAAAACGCGAATTATTTTATTTTCAACAAGAGGTAAGGTATTTACGCAGAAGGAGGCGAAGCGCTTGGCGAAATACCAAGATATTGTTTTTATCTGTGGACGATATGAAGGTGTTGATGAGCGCGTAGCAAAGCATCTTGCCGATGAGGAATTGTCACTTGGTGATTTCGTGCTTGCGGGCGGAGAGTTGCCGGCTCTTATTGTGACTGAGGCGGTGAGCCGGCAAGTTCCCGGAGTTCTCGGAAAATATGAATCGTTGGAAGATATAAAAGGATCATATCCGGTTTATACCAGACCTGAAAAATTAGGAAAATGGAAAGTGCCTAGTGTGCTTCTTGAAGGTAATCATAAGAAGATAGAAGAATGGCGGCGACGCAGCTTTCTTTGACAATCTACCAGAACTTTTGTAGTATTGGAGGTACTTATGTTGAATATTGAGGATAAGGATAAGGTTGTAGAGATGGCCCAATTCGGGATTTTTTACGGCCACAAAAAAACCAAAACCCATCCCAAGATGAAAAATTTCATCGGAGGGAGAAGAAATGAAGTCGAGCTCATAGATCCAGAGGCGACCGTTCAGAGTTTCAATAAAGCCGCCGCCTTCCTCAAAGAAAAGATCCAAAACGGAGGATTGATTTTATTTGTCGGCACCCAGGCGCCGGCCAAGGAAGCTATAAAATCGGTAGCCGAGGACCTCAAAATGCCCTTCGTGGATTTCAGGTGGTTGGGAGGTACGATGACGAATTTCTCCATAATAAAAAAGAGATTGGATCATTACGAAAGTTTAAAAGCCAAGAGAGAAGCCGGAGAACTTTCAAAATATACCAAAAAAGAGCAAACTCAATTCTCCAAGGAAATAGGCAAACTTTCCAGAAATTTCGAAGGTCTCAAAAATTTAGTGAGATTGCCGGATGCGGTTTTTTTGGTTGATTCCGTCATTCATAAAACAGCTGTAGCCGAAGCCAATAAGCTCGGCATACCCCTTGTGGCTCTTATAGACACCGATGACAATCCGGAACCCATCCAGTATCCTATATTGTGCAACGATCACGCAAAATCGAGCATAAGCTGGATAATTTCAGCTCTTAAGGAAGAAGTAAAATAAATTAAACAACCGATGAATGACAATATAATAAAACTCAGGGAAGCTACTGGCGCCGGAGTTATGGAGTGTAAGAGAGCTCTTGAGGAAGCTAAGGGGGATTTCACGACGGCGGTATCCATAATAAACGAAAGAGGACTCGCTAAAGCCGAGTCCAAGAAAGAAAGAAAAACCGGTGCCGGGCTGGTTTATACTTATGTCCATAACGACAGGGTGGGCGTTCTTCTGGAACTTCGGGCGGAAACGGACTTCGTTGTGAGATCGGAACCGTTCCGTTCCTTGGCTCATGAACTTTCCATGCAGATAGCCGCTATGTCTCCGGAAAGCGTTGAAGATTTGCTTTCAGAACCGTATATAAAGGATGAATCGACTGTCGTTTCAGATCTCATAAAGGGCACGATGGCTAAAGTGGGCGAAAATATCCAGTTGGAAAAGTTCGTCAGATACGAGGTTTAACTTATGTTCCGTTTTATAATTCAAACCCTTATTATGGCAGCCTTGGCTTTCACGGTATATCTTATGGCCGAAGCTTTGCCGAGAATAAGCGATGAGGAAGTGGATGCCATAAAGATCAAGAGAAGCACCCGTCTTATGGGTTACATCGAGAAAGTGGATAATGTTTTGAAATCTTTCTTGGAAAAATTCTTGAGAAAATCCAAAGTCTGGCTCTTGCAGCTCAATAACTTCATCGAAAAGAAACTTAGCAAATTTAAGAAAGATCCGGCGAAAACAGCGGTGTTGCCGACGGAAGAAGGAAAAAGGGAGTAATTGTATTCAATTTATAAATAAAACATCACTATACTCCGCTAATGTGTTATAATGGTGTTGATGAACACAAAAGAGCGGGGAGATATAGCTGTTGGAGAGGCTATTAATTATTTTTTAAAGAATGGTTACGAGGTATCCTTGCCCATAGGCGACAAAAGACATTACGATTTCTTAATTGAAAAGGAAGGAAAAATAAATCGTATTCAGGTCAAGTTTGCGGGTATTCAAAAGACAAAAAACCAATGCAGAGTTGGCTTGAGAATAACAGGTGGAAATCAATCTTTCCACTATGCCAAGAAGTACCCCGATGATGCTTTTGATTTTCTTTTTGTATATACAGAAAGAGACGAAAAATATCTTCTTCCTTGGAAAGAGGTAACTTGCAGAAATGAGATTACTATTGAAAATAAAAAATACAAGATGTATAACTTAAAGTAATTTGCGCAGGTACCGAAGCGGTCAAACGGGGTGGACTGTAAATCCACTGGCTCAGCCTTCGAAGGTTCGAATCCTTCCCTGCGCACA
>JAKAHT010000001.1:29026-67297 GCA_021814805.1 bacterium | reverse complement strand
GACTCCGGAGCACTGTCCCGCCCGTCGGAAAAAATATGGAGATAAAAATTTTCCACTCCTTGATCGCCGGCCATCTTGATTAAGGCCTCCAAAACCTCAAGAGAAGAATGGACATTAGCCTCGGTTAAAAGTCCCACAAGGTGCAAATCAGATTTCTTTTCTTTAGCCCAATTAAAAGCCTGGAGTATCGCTTTATTCTCGAAGAAATTTTTATATTTTATGGAAAGGGATATCCTTGGAAAATGCTCCCAAAAAACCCGACCGACCCCCATGGTCATATGACCCACTTCGCTGTTACCCTCTTCATCATAAGGAAGACCGACCGACATGCCCGAAGCTTGGAGAGCTCCGCAGGGAAAATTGGCCTGCAAATAATTTATGGTCGCAAGCTCACTTCTATAGATGGGGTTGGAACCGTCCATCGGACCTATTCCCCACCCATCCAAAACCACCAATACAGTTGTTTGCTTCATCAATTAAATTCTAATATAATCAAAGTACCAAAGTCGATGAATCTTAAAAAAATAAATTTTTTGACATATGAACTTAATCCCCTGGATAGCAGGCGGTTTATTAGGCTTGGGAATAGGCTATTTAATAAGATTATCGGTTGCGAAGAAAATACAAAACTCGATAGAGCAAAAAGCCGAAGCAGAACTTGAAACCGCAAAAAGAGAGGCTAAAGAAATAATCGTCGAGGCTAAAGATAAAGCCTCTTCGATACTTTCCGAAATAAACAAAGAGGAAAAGGAAAGAAAACAAGAACTAAGACAGCTTGAAGACAGGCTCATCAAGCGCGAAGATTCGCTCGATCAAAAATTCAAAGATCTCGAAGGAGAAGAAAAATATCTTAAGACTAAGGAGGGCGAAATAAAGAAGGCGGAAAACGATATACAAGAAATCAAGCAAAAGGCCTTGAGCGAGCTCGAGCATGTCTCGGGACTCACAAGAGAAGAAGCTAAGAAGGCTATTTTCGAGGAAGTAGAGTCTTCATACAGACAAGACTTAGCCAATTCCATAACCAAGCTCGAAAAGGAGAAGAGAGATGAGGTAGAATCTAAGGCCAACGAAATAATAACCACGGCCATCCAAAGATATTCCAGAAATGCAGTAGCCGATGTCACGACGAGCGTGGTAAATCTACCCGACGAGGATCTTAAGGCTAAAATAATAGGTAAAGAAGGAAGGAATATCAGATCATTTGAAAGACTAACCGGCGTCGAAGTTATAGTGGACGAAACCCCGGAAAGCGTTGTCCTGTCTTCTTTCGATCCATTGAGGAGGGAACTTGCCAGGATGGCACTTGAGAAACTCATAAAGGACGGCAGGATTCACCCGGCCAAGATAGAAGAAAAAGTGGAAGAATCAAGACAAGAGTTAGAACAAAGAATCCAAAAAATAGGAGATGAGGCGGCTTATGAAGTGGGCGTTTTGGATTTGCCTAAAGAAATCACTTACCTCCTCGGAAGATTGAATTTCAGAACCAGCTATGGCCAAAATGTATTACTCCACTCCATAGAAATGGCGCACATATCAGGCATAATGGCCCAAGAACTCCATTTGAATGTTGATATAGCAAAAAAGGGAGCTCTACTTCATGATATAGGCAAAGCGATAGACCACGAAGTGGAAGGTACACACGTCGAAATAGGAAGAAAACTCCTGAAAAAGTATAACATCGACGACAAGGTGATCCAGGCGATGGAATCACATCACGAGGAATACCCTTACTCTTCACCGGAATCGTATATAGTGGCCGCCGCCGACATCATATCAGCCGCGAGACCCGGAGCAAGACGCGATACGCTCGAAAAATACATAAAAAGATTGGAAGATATCGAGAAAGTGGTGGGAAGCTTTGAAGGAGTGAAGCAATCCTATGCCGTTTCCGCCGGCCGCGAGGTCAGGGTTTTCGTAGTGCCGGAAAAAATAGACGACTTCGGAGCTCTGGAGTTAGCCAAGAAAATATCCAATAAAATCCAATCCGATGTTCAATATCCGGGAGAAATTAAGGTAACCGTAATACGAGAAGTGAGAGCAGTGGAATACGCGAGATAGAGAGAACGGCGCAAGCCCCTTCAAGACGTACGCGACACTTCCTTTTTGAGAAAATGTTAATAATGTAGTAATAGAGGGATAGATTTGGTATAATGTTTTCAAGAAAAACAAAAGGTCGCTAAATTCAAAACCACAATGAAGAAAGACGGACTCGTAGAAGCTGTCATAAAAGCAGCCAATACAGAAACGAAGAAACAAGCCCAGCAGGCCGTAGATGCCGTTTTTGACACAATAGTCAAAGCGCTGTCGAAAGGAGATGAAGTTGCCATAGCTGGTTTTGGTACTTTCAGAGTAGCGAAAAGAGCCGCCAGAATGGGAGTAAACCCCAAAACTGGAGAAAAGATACAAATACCGGCTTCAACCAAACCCAAATTCAGAGCCGGCAAGCTCTTGAAAGAAGCGGTCAAATAACGGCTTCTTGTTTTGAGAAGACTTCTTAACAAAAAACTCCCCCAAGGGGAGTTTTTTGCTTTATATTTATTTTACATTTACTGAAGTAACTTCCTCACCAAGTTACTTATACCAATAAAGTTCCGGTAGGCATCCTTGATTTTCATCAAAGAAGAATTCACCAGATCCTTTACTGATACTTCTTGAGGTGCCTCTCCGGCGGCCGCTTCGGTAGAACTAGAACTTGTCGCTTCAATGGTTGAAGTGGAAATTTCGGTGGAAGTCACCGAAGAAATGGAATCAGAAGACGATGCATTTGATGTTTGATCTTTAGTCGTTGAAGAAGCGGCTGAAAGTCCGGACACATATTTAGTCAAGAAAAGTTCATAAGCTTGACTGTTTAAATCGCGTCCTGATTTTATATCGCCTTTAGCCACATTCAAAAAATCATTTATTGTTTTTCTATCCTTGGTTTTAAGATTCAAGGACGATACATCACTTGTGATATTGTTCAAGCGTTTCTCGGAAGTGTCCAAGGCCGAAAACTCTTGTTTAACCAAAAGAAAGTCCTGTATTTGATTAACTAAAGGCAAATATTTGTCGTCTCTCCACGTTTTGAAATCTTCCGCTATAGCCTTGATACCAGCCACATCGAGCGAAGAACTCGATGATACAAGCTGCCTTTCGGAGTCATAATATACCAGAGCTTCAGTTAAACCGCTCACGGCACTTTTAACCCAAATATCATAATCGGGGTTCTTGTCGGCTGTCAGAAGTTTTAATTCTAAATCCTTGGCTTCCGACGTCGACAAATCCAAAACCTGCTCGAAGGCGTTTATTCTCAAAGTCACGTCATTGGCATTTCCCTCATCTTTGGCTGTGACCAAACTGTCCAAGGCATCCTTGGCGCTTTGAAAAACCTGATTTACGGCACCGCCATCATCAGCAAAAACCGGCCTTGAAGACCCCATGAGGGCCACGAAAGCCACAGCTGTAATTATTAATAATTTTTTGGTCATTATTGCAGAACTTGATCCAGTAATTGGTTTATTTGGTGACTTTGGGAAGTAGTCGTACCCTGACCGGCAAGCCCAGAGCTTTCCGATTCCAATATACCCGCATTCAAATGCGAGGCTTTATTTGTAACTATTTCGGAAAGAGTGTTGTCTATAGTTTGATTGACTTCGGTATTGTAACTTATTTCCTTCAAGGTTATGTTCACATTCATATTATCAAGTTCATTATGCAGCGTTTCGGCACTCGCCACGGGTATCTGTTCATTTTTAACCGGTAAAAATACATAACCTAAAATTATGAGGAAAACCAAAGCAAAAGAAACGGACCAAGCAGCTAAATACGAGCCGAAACCAAATTTCTTTTGTTTCTCATGAGAAACTATAACAGCCCGGCTTTTTCTTAAAAATCCGGCATCGGGCTCTATGTTCCTCAAACTTTTAAGTTGTCTTATCAAATCTTGATTCATGTTTTTCTATCTCATTTTTAAGCTGTTTCAATGCTCGGTGTTGAATAACTCTCACTGCTCCTTCTGTCTTCTTTAGCATCTCCCCTATTTCTTTATTGGACAAATCTTCAACAAATTTCAGCAAGAGGACGTCTTGGTATGACGGATCGAGGAAGGCGATACATTTCTTCACGAGCTCAACATTAGAACTCAAGTCAATTTTTCCCTCCAGATCGGGGTCCTCGGAGAAAAAATCTTCCGAAACATTTTCTATATCAAAAGTCTGTTTTTTGGTCCTCCAGTAATCTATAACAGCATTTCTCGCCACCTTATAAAGGTAGCTCGAGAACGGAACGCCCCTTATGTCAAAACTTTCAATGTTCTTCCAAACACTCAAGAACACTTCGTGGGTCAAATCCTCGGTTTCTCCTTTTTTACCTCCGAGTTTCAAGAATATAAATCTGTATATGCTCGGGGCGTATTTATCATATATCTGACCGAAAGCAGCACTTTCACCTTTTTTGGCTCTTTTAAGGAGCTTTTCGTCCTCCATAATTTAAAACGATAGTTTTTATGTTTTGTTTCTCACCCCTTTTCGGGCTGTGTAACAAGCTGTAACGGCCGTTAAAATCATGGTAACAGCTACCGATAAGGCAGTCAAAACTAAAACATAAATCTTTTGTGCGGGATACCGGAATCGAACCGGTGCCTCAAACTTGGAAGGCTCGCGTTCTACCATTAAACTAATCCCGCCAGTTCCTTATACAGAAAGAAATATTAACTTAAAACGTACCATATATCAAGAACTTCTAAAAAACAGAAACACGTGATAATATTATTGGGAACTTACGATGTTTAAACGCAAAAACAACGACAATAAAGTACAAAAGCAGCTTATTTTCGTCATACTGCCAGTGCTCATCATAGCGGCTTCTTCGGTTTATTACGCAACAGCCAGTCAAAAAAACCAAGAAGCCTCCCAAAATATTTTAGAAGCCCGGCAGGGCCTCTCTCAAATAAGTGAGGACATAGCCGGCCTCAATAGCAAAATGTCAGACGAAATAAGAGCCATACAAGAATCCAGAAAGACGAGCGACACCGGAAAGACTTTAGCTCTCATAAAAACCGCCAAGGATACCAATTCTCTGTCGTACGATAAAGCCAAATCATTATCCGACGGGCTTCAAAAGTTTTCTCAATCGATAGGAAACGCCGCGGTGCCCGGTGATCAGAAAATACTATCCGAGGCCATTTCAGACGAAATATCCTTGACCAATGAGTTTATGGACTACACGAAACTCATGGGTAATTTTTTGGACCTTCTGTCCTCCTCGATTCCGAACGACACCCCGGCCATTGAAAACGAAATAAAAGCAAGCTTAGCCTCAATAAACGAGAAGGTTGATTCAATAAACACATTAAATCAAACTCTTAACCAAAAAATAAGCGATTTCAACAAATCACTGGGACAATGAGACTCATAGCCAAGTTCATATTCCACATATTTGTAAACGCCGTCGCTATACTCATAACCAACTATTTCTTGCCTGGATTTTTTTCCGGTGATTTAAAATCTCTCGGATTAGCAGCTCTCATACTCACCGTCATAAATATAATATTGAAACCTATTATAAAACTTATAACCGGGCCAATTATACTTCTTACCTTCGGCCTTTTTACCTTGGTTATAAACGCCATACTTATCTATGTCCTTGACATACTTTCTCAAGCAATTACAATTCAAGGATTGGAAGAGCTTATAATAGCTACCCTCATAATCAGCTTCGTCAACTTCCTTATAGGCTCATCAGCAAAACTGGAATATAAAAAATGATCTTAATACTACAAATAATAGTTTCGATAATACTTATCGTCTTGGTCATAATACAAGAAAGGGCCAGTGGGATTTCAGGAGTTTTCGGCGGCCAGGGAGCGACGCCTTATCAAACAAGGAGAGGTCTGGAAAAGAGCGTATTTTATTTGACTATAGTTTTTGCTGCTATTTTTGCAGGACTCGCCATAGCTAACCTGCTCTGAATGTCTTTATTAAACACACTATTTCAAAAGTTTTCTCCCAATGAAAAGAAAATGTTTTTGGGAGGTATTTTAGTTCTAGTCTTGGCCTTGATAGCGCTTGTTTATCTCATAATAAAAGAAGACGGCACATTCGTTTCGATACCGGGCGGCTCCTACACGGAAGGGATTATCGGACAACCCATAAACGTCAACCCGATATTATCAAAAAATCAGGCCGACGGAGAAATAAGCTCTCTTATATATCTACCGCTTTATAACTTGCTTCAGACCTGGAGCGTAAGCCCCGATGGCAAAACTTATACACTGGAGCTAAAGGATGGCCTCAAATGGAGCGACGGGGAGGATCTAACAAGCGATGACGTCATCTTTACCATAAACACAGCGGAAGACTACAATTCTCATTCGCCTTTTTACGGAAGCTGGCAGGGAGTATCAGCAGAAAGAGTCAGTAAAATACAGATCAAATTAACCCTTCTTAATCCAAACGAATTTTTCATCGGCAATCTCAAAAATCTTCCCGTGATACCGGAACATATTTACGGTTCAATACCCATAGAAAATTTTTCGCTTTCCGAATACAAACTCCAACCGGTGGGCAGCGGTCCGTATGAATTCAAGGATTTTTCAAAAAGAAAAGACGGTTTTATAACTTCTTATCACTTAATACCCAATCCTTATTTTTCGGGAGACAAACCCTATATACCGGATTTTTATTTCAGATTTTTTGAAAGCACAAGCGACGTGTATAAAGCCCTGGAACTTCACGAAATAAATGGCTATGACTCAATGTGGCCAATAGGATTTGATACGTCATCTTTGAAAAGTTATCTCACGGAAAAAATATCCATGCCCGATTATTACGCCGTTTTTTTCAATCAAAATACCAATCCAGTTCTCAAGGATCCTAATATAAGAGAGGCTCTTTCCTTGGGAATAGACAGATCGGCCATAATATCCCAGATTCTCGGGAATGAGGGCAGCGAAGTGAAAAGTCCGGTCATAGGAGAAGATAATTCTTCTTCGACCTACGACCCGACTTCAGCCTCGGCCTTGATTTCCCAATACAAGTCGAAAAATAAGAATTCACAGATAACCGTAACAATATCGGTGCCTGACGTTGACTTCCTAAAAAAGACAGCCGACATGATAAAGAACGATTGGCAGTCCATCGGCATAGACACCGTAAACGTTCAAGTTGTTGATATGAACGACCCCATAAACTCTCCCCTGAAAACCAGGGATTACGATGTCCTTCTATTCGGCAACTTCCTTCAAAATGAAGAAGATTTGTTCCCTTTCTGGCATTCTTCCCAAAAAATGTACCCGGGTCTCAATCTTGCCGGTTATCAAAATCAGAAAGCCGATAATTTAATGGAGCAAATAAGAGGGACCTCCGACGAGACTACGAGACAAACCATGCTTTCCGCATTAGGAAGCATAATCAAAAACGACAATCCAGCAGCCTTCTTATTTTCACTGCCCTACTTCTACATACACTCAAATGAATTAAGGGGCTTTGATTTGAGCAATTTGAAATCCCCTCGCGATTTATTCAATAACGTTGAAAAATGGTCCATAGCAGAGGTTAGAGTCATAAAATGACGGATATCTACGAAAAAAATACAGTTGATTTTAAGAAACAACTCTCGTCCGAAAACATAACCACGGAATATTTAAAGAGCTTATCCGGCAGGAGATTCGACTCGGTCGTAATAGCCGGCATGGGCGGATCGGGAGTAATAGGAGAAATATTGAAAGACAACGCCGAAAGCATAAACTTAAAAGTCCCTGTCTTCGTGCTGAAAGACAATGTCCTTCCCAAAACCTACACTAAAAGCCCACTTTTTATATCGGTCTCCTTTTCCGGAGACACCGAAGAGACGCTAAACGCTTTCAAATCAGCCATTCGAAAGTTCGGTAAAAAGAATATAGCCGCAGTCACAGGCGGAGGAAAACTCAAAGAAGAATCAATAAAAAACAAAACGGCCATTGCTTCGTTCGACCTGGGTGACTTGACACCAAGGCAAGCAAGCGGTTTAATGTACTACGGAGTTATAAATATCTTAGAAGCCGTTTTTGATGTAAGAATCCCCCGTTTCAAACTGGAGACAATACCCAAGCTCCGGAAAGCAGGGATGGATATCTCAAAGAAAATAGAGGGCAATATAATAGTTTATTCCTTGAATAACCTTTATCACTTGTCCCTTTTATGGAAAAATAATTTTAACGAAACTTCTAAAAAGGCTGCTTTTGTAAACTCTTACCCTGAAATAAACCACAACGAGATAGAAGGGTTTAAAAATATATCGGGAAAGTGGACGGTAATTTTCTTGGATGACTTTGGAAAATTCAATCACAAAAAAGAGTTTTTAAAAAAAGAACTTAAAAATAAAAAGATAAAATCATTGGATATAAAAATACCCGGCAAAAATATTTTCGAAAAAACTTGGAATGGCATAATCCTGTCGCACTTCACAAGCTGGTCTTTGGCTGAAAGATCAAAAGAAAACCCGGTGGAAGTCAACACGATAAAAAGATTAAAGAAAGTTCATTAAGTTATTTGCGGAGGTGGCGGAATCGGCAGACGCGCAGGCTTCAGGAGCCTGTGAGAGCAATCTCGTGAGGGTTCAAGTCCCTCTCTCCGCACAAGAGCAAAACTCTTAAAAATTAAATAAAGTCGAATAAATAATTTAATTTTATGTTAAGACAATCAGAAAATGCTCGTTCGCGCTTTCAAGCGAACAAGTCTTCCGGCCCTCGCAGGAGGAAAACGGAAGCATTACCGTCGGAAGAAAGAAGGACTTCTCTTTCCACCAAAACCAGCCGGCCGGCCGCCAAAGAAACCAAAGAACCGGTGGTCAGGTTCGTGCCGTTGGGCGGGTTGGAAGAAGTGGGACGCAATTGCTCCTTCTTTGAGTACAACGATGAAATAGTCATAGTCGACGTGGGTATACAATTCCCGGAAGAAACTACTCCGGGCATAGATTATATAATACCCAACGTAACTTACCTTGAAGAAAGAAAGGATAAGATAAAAGCCATCTTTCTTACTCACGGTCATTACGATCACATAGCCGCCATTCACTACGTAATAGGCAAGATCGGCAACCCTGTTATTTATACAGCCGACTTTACAAAAGCGGTGGTGGAAAAAAGGCACGAGGAATTCACCAACGCCCCGAAGCTTCACTTCGACGTCGTAAAACACGGCGATAGGAGAAAAATAAGCGAAAACTTAGAAGTCGAATTCTTTAATGTTGATCACACCATACCCGACGCCTTGGGGTTCGTTCTCAAAACACCCGTCGGCAATATGGTCAATTTCGGAGACTTCCGGCTCCGAACCAATAAAGAAGGTAAGCCGGTGGATACCGAAATATACAAGAAAGTCGGAGAAATGGGCATCCATAGCGTCTTTATGGACAGCACAAATTCCTTAAGGCCCGGATTTTCCTTTTCCGAAATGACCGTCGACGATAACTTGGAGGAATTGATATCCAAATCCAAAGGGCGGGTAATTATAGCCACATTCGCTTCCCTTTTGACCCGCGTATTCGAAATAATCCAAATAGCCGAGAGGCACAACCGGAAAGTCGCCCTGAACGGCCGATCGATGCGGGACAATATGACCGTGGCTCAGCAGCTCGGATATTTCAAGCCTAAGCCGGGAACTATGATTCCGCTCGAAGACCTGAATAAATACAAGGACGACAAAGTCATGATACTCACGACCGGAGCCCAAGGAGAACCAAACGCCGGGCTTATGAGAATAGTAAACGGTGAACACAGATCAGTGAGGCTGAAACCCGACGATACGGTTATTTTTTCTTCATCGGTTATACCAGGCAATGAAAGGAGCGTTCAGGGTCTTCAGGATAATATTTCTCGCCAAGTCGACGAAGTTTACAACACTAAGCTTCTCGATATCCATTCAAGCGGACACGCTCATAGCGAAGACCTGAAACTCGTAATGAAACTTGTAAAACCGAAATTCGTCTTCCCTATCCACGCTTATTACTTTATGCGTAAAGCCCTCGTTAAACTCGCCAAAGAAGTCGATATCCAAAAAGACAGAGTTACCATTCTCGACAACGGAGATGTCGGACTTCTTTACAAGGACAAAGTGGAGGTTTTAAGAGAAAGAGTCCCCGCTTCGTATGTTTTAGTCGACGGTTTGGGTGTGGGAGACGTAAGCGATGTCGTCCTGAGAGACAGGCGCATGCTTTCCCAAGAAGGTATGTTTGTCATTATAACCACTATAGATCGAGCAACCGGACACATACTGAAAAACCCCGACATTATCTCGAGAGGTTTCATATATCTCAGAGAAAATCAGGAACTTCTGGATGAAATAAGAAGAAAGGTAAGAGGCATTATCAGCCGAATACCCCACTATCAGCCCATGGACGCAGATTACCTGAAAGCTTTAATAAGGGATCAGGTAGGTCAATTCTTGTACAACAAAACCAAAAGAAGACCAATGATTCTGCCTGTGGTAATAGAAATCTAATCACAAGGTGGACTAAAACTGGTTTCATGCCTCATAATTGAAGTATGAAACCAGTTTTGATTTCAGGCATTCAACCAACGGGAAAACTTCATATAGGAAATTATTTGGGCTCACTCCAAAACTTCGTCGAGCTTCAGAACTCCGGCAAATACGAGTGTTATTTTTTCATAGCCGATCTGCATTCTTTGACGGAGAATTTCGATCCCAAAGAAAAACCGGATCAAATAATGGATGTGGCCCTGGACTATCTCGCAGCCGGCCTTGACCCAAAGAAATCGGTTATATTCCAGCAATCGGAAATACCGGCCCACAGCGAACTTCAGATGCTTTTATCCAATATCACTCCTTTCGGAGAGCTTAGAAGAATGACTCAATTCAAGGATAAAAGCGAATCTCAACCGGAAAATGCCAATGTCGGACTTTTTAACTATCCGGTTTTAATGGCTGCTGACATTCTCCTTTATGATGCCAAATTCGTGCCGGTCGGCGAAGACCAGTTACAGCACCTTGAACTCACAAGAACCTTGGCGAGAAAATTCAATTTAAAATTCGGGAAAATTTTTTTGGAGCCTCAGCCGATCCTCACCGAAGCAAAAAGGATAATGAGCCTGGACGATCCGACCAAAAAAATGTCCAAATCACGGCCGGCCGGATGCCTCTTCTTGGATGATGATGAAAAAACCATAAAAGAGAAAATAAAAAGGGCTGTTACCGATTCTGGGCATGAAATAAAGTATAACCCGGAAGATAAGCCAGCCATATCCAACCTTATTATCATTTACTCAAATTTTTCGGGAATAACCATCAAACAAACGGAAAAGAAATTCGAAAACAAGGGCTACGGAGACTTTAAAAAAGATATTTCGGAAGAAATAATAAAAAACCTTTCATCTTTCCAAATAAGAAAAAAGAAACTAATAAAGAACAAAACGGCCGTAAAAAAAATAATCATCTCCGGCAACAAAAGAGCCGGCTTGGCAGCTACAAAAAAAATTGAAGACATTAAAATCAAACTAGGGCTTACTATTGACTGAAACACTATTATATTTTATTATATAAAAAGCAGAGTTTATAAAAATATGAATATAAATGGATTTACCGACAAATTTCCCCACGCTCTACCGGAAATGGAAAGGCAATTAGGCGATCCAGAAAAACTTCTACCGATAGTAGACCTTAAAAAACTTAAAGAAGAGGTTAAAGGAGATTCTATTTTGGAAAAGCTGACAGAGGATGCCATTGAATACTCAGAAAGATACACGGAAACTGTAGCCGCTTTCCACGAAGTGTTAAGCAACCTTACTAAAGATAATCAGAAAGAATTTGAAGAAATAGATCGGACAAGAAAAATAGTTCACGATGCGGCAGTTGACTCAATAAACATTTTAGCCAGAGCCATTCAAAAATCAGGCCGGGACGCAAGTTGGATAAAAATGTTTAAATCAAGGGCTGACTACGGAAAATTTGCTCTTGTCACAACTTATAAAGCACTGAAAGAATTTCAAAGAGAAAGGAATAGCAATGGAAAAGAGTAACAAAAATAACGAGATGAGTCAATCGGAAAGGCACGGACTCATCTTTAAATATGTAAGGCTCGCCATAGGCCAGAAAAATGGCCAAGATGGCAGTATCGAAAAAGAGATGGAGGAAATAAGACAGAAATTAAATATGACCGACGAGGAGATAATAGATGAAGCTCAGCAAATCACTACTCGTTAATATCCATCTAAACAAAGAGCACTCAAATTTTTAATCAAGAGTGCTCTTTACTTTTTAAGACCTAGCCAAATGGGAGAGGATTCGAATTTAGTCTCAAATTCCACATCGAACTTGTCAGATTTTTTCAGGACTACATCCTTGGCATTAACTTCTTTTTGAAGGATTGATTTATTTTTCAAAACAACGGAATTTAAATCCTGAGAAGCCTCCAACATAACTACCACCCGGTCCTTGGGCGTGAATCCCCCGTCTTGTCTTAAATCTTGAATCATCCTTATTAATTCTCTCACCATTCCCTCTTCTTTTAGTTCGGGCGTTATCGTGGCATCCAAGACAAAATCCTTAGAAAGCTCAGAATCAAAAGATATTTTCTTAACATTCACTTCCTCCTTTAATATTTCCACGAGCGCCGGCGCAAGGTCTGATTTGGATCCTTTAATACTTAAAAGAGAAAGCGGTTGCCTTACTTTTATGCCGATTTCAGCCCTCTCGGACAATACCTTACTCGCCAAATCTCTCACAAAAATCATCGATTGAGAAAGCTTTTTATCTATGAGCTTTTTGTCGGCTTTCGGCCAATCCTCAAGATGGACAGATATTTTGGAAGCATTAAGGGACGAATATAAAGCTTCCGAGAAAAACGGAGTGAACGGGGCCATGATTTTAGAAAGAGTCAGAAGCACCGAATACATAACCGTGGAGGCCGATTCATAATCTTTTTTATCTTCCGGTTTCTGGAAACGTCTTCTGGATCTTCTTATATACCACCTCGAAAAGTCATCTAAGAACGACTCTATTTCAAGAGAAGCCTCTCGTATCTCATATTTATCGAGCATTTTTGTCGTCTCGTCTATCAAACTGTTTAATCTCGAAACAATCCACTTGTCGAGAATATTAGAAGACTTGAAGCCCTTCCGTTTCAAAATTTTGGCGTCTCGCAAGGCATAGGTTTTCCAGAAAATAAATGAGTTGTAAACAATGAGATGAATTTGGCGCAGTTTTTTGGCTATTTCGTTTTCATCGAAATTTTTCGGCTCCCCGAAGGGTGTACCGCTCATGAAATACCATCTTACCGCATCGACTCCGTATTTATTTATCACCGAAAACGGCTCTACTATATTGCCTTTTGATTTGGACATTTTTTGGCCGAACTTGTCGTTGATGAGGCCGAAAGTTATAACGTTTTTATAGGGAGCTTCGTAGCCCAAGGCGGTCGAAATGGCGAGAAGCGTGTAAAACCAGCCGCGGGTTTGATCCATACCTTCTGCTATATAATCCGCTGGAAAAGGTATTAGTTTGCCGGGTTTAATATTTTTAATACTTCTAACGCCTTCTTCAAACGGGAAATGCTCCTCACCGAAAGGCATAGCCCCGGAATCATACCAAACATCAGCCACTTCCTTAATTCTCTTCATGACCGAATTATTACACTTCGGGCATTTAAAATTTATCTCATCAACAAAGGGTCTATGAATGTCTATCTCCCCGCTGTCATTTCTGGGAACACTTTTGAAATCAAGTTTCTTTATTTCGGCAAAAGAAACGAAATCCTTGCCTCTTTTTTCTTTTTCCAACACGGCCCTTTTTTCACTCCAGCCTTCGGATATCTCAAAAAGCATCCAAATGGGATATTCGTGAGTGACTATTAATATATTTTTATCCTGGTATTTATTCTCAAGGTCACGCATAAAATTCCACAAGCGCGTTCTTAGATCTCTCAAAGACTCTCCTTTATCCGGTCTCTTTTCAAACTTTGATTCATAAGTCGGGAAAAATTTATGGTACTTTTCGTCATGGCATCCGGAAAGTCCCGGTCCTAAATGTATTTCCTCCAGTCTTTTATCGATCTCAAAATTGGATCCGGAAATAATTTTCTCGTCTATCTTCCCGGTCTCTTTTGTTCGGAGAATGTCGGAAGATATAATAAAATCTATTTTCTGATGTTTTAAAGCCAGCTCTTTTTTTAATTTACTGATGGAAAGTTCCACCTCCCTTTTTCCTTTGGATGTCAGATGGAAATTTCCAGAACCGGAATCTATCAAATCCAGAACATTATTTTCGGCTTCACCGTGTCTCATCACCCAATAATTATTTTTAGAACCTCCGGCAAGCTTATTTAAAGCCGGCAAGCTGCCCACAACTTCGACATGATTGCAACTACCGCACTCCCATATGGGAAGTGGCGCACCCCAGTATCTTTCTCTTGAGAGATTCCAATCTTTCACTTCGCGAAGCCACTCACCAAATCGGCCTTCCTTAACGTGTTCCGGCATCCAGTTTATTTTTTTATTCCGATTTAAAAGTTCTTTTCTCAACCTGGACATGGCTATAAACCAAGAAGTCCGGCCGTAATAAACTATCGGAGTCCCGCAACGCCAACAATGAGGATACTCATGCGAATAAGGCTCTATTTTCAACAAATTACCATTTTGTTTCAAATGTTCGAAAATTTTATCTTCCGTCTCCTTGGATTTGACATAAAGTCCCTGTAATCCGGGTACCCCCTCCACGAATTTCCCCTCTTCATCCACGGTATGTTTGCCGGGCAAGCCGACCTTCTTTCCTAAAACATAATCATCCTCGC
Organism: bacterium; assembly: GCA_021814805.1. Classification (GTDB taxonomy): domain Bacteria; phylum Patescibacteriota; class Minisyncoccia; order UBA6257; family GWB1-50-10; genus JAKAHT01. Next base: position 52,537 of record JAKAHT010000001.1, on the reverse strand, counting down.
CGTACATAACAGCCGTGTGGACTACTCCAGTCCCGTCTCCGGTGGTAACGAAATCCGCCTGATATATTTTGTACGATTTATCAGTTTCTAAGAAATTTACCTTGAACAACGATTCATAAGACAAACCGATCAGATCTTTGCCGCTCAAACCATCAATCGACTTGTTATTAGCACCCAAAACTTTATCCGCCAACGACGAAGCAATCACATATTTTTCGGAATTTTCATCAGTGCCTAAAACTGCATACTTAATATTCTCGCCGACAGCCAAAGCCACATTTCCCGGCAGGGTCCAGGGCGTGGTCGTCCAGGACAAAATATAAGTATTATCATCAGAAACAAAGAGGCTGCCTATTTTTTGGCCGGGCTTGAGCTTGAACTTAACATAAACGGAATTATCTTCGACTGTTTTATAACCTTGGGCCAGTTCATGGGAAGACAGGGCCGTGCCGCATCTCGTACACCAAGGAACTATCTTGTGATCTTTATAAAGAAGATTCTTTTTATGTATTTCGGAGAGAGTCCACCAGATGGTCTCTATGTATTCCGGGGCATAGGTCACATAAGCATTTTTCAAATCCAGCCAATAGCCTATCCGGCGGGTAAGATTTTCCCATTCATCCTTGTACACCCATACCTGCTCCTTGGCCTTTTCGTTGAAGAGTTTTACTCCGTATTTTTCTATCTCTTTTTTTGATTTCAATCCCAAAGCTTTTTCGGCCGCCATTTCAACAGGGAGACCGTGCGTATCCCAGCCGGCTCTACGGGGCACCTCGAAACCTCTCATTGTTTTGTAGCGCAAAACCACATCCTTAACCACACGGGCCAAAACGTGATGTATGCCAGGGCGACCGTTCGCGTAAGGCGGACCCTCGTAAAATACGAACTTCTTCTTCGATTTATTTTTACTTAAAGACTTTTCAAATATGCCGTTTCTTTCCCAAAACCCCAAAACCTTTTCTTCGAGTTCCGGCAAGGAAAATTTATCGAGATCGTCGAACATAAGTAGTATTTTATCCGGTTACCGGGTCTTTGGCAAAAAAACCTACATACTTTCCGGGGGAACTATTCCTAAAAGGCGGAGAGTATTTTGCATAACAGAAAGGAAGGCGGAAACCAGAATCAACCTGGCCGTTTCTTCTTTTTCGCCTATCACTCTTTCCTTCTCGTAGAAGTTATGAAAAGCCCGGGCTAAATCCAGAGCGTATTTGGTCAGATGGTGGATTTCATAAGTCTTGGATGAATAAGAAACGACATCCGGCAGGCGCGATATGACCGACATCAATTCCCTTTCCGGAGAAGAATTCAAGCAAGCCAAATCCGCCGATAAGTCAAAACTCTTTCCATAATTGGATATTATTTTATTGGCCCTCACATAAGCATATTCGGCGTAAAAAACCGGATTGCGCGATGATTTTTCTTTGGCCAATGCTAAGTCAAAATCAATATGAGATTCCCGACCGACCATAAGAAAGAAAAACCTGGCCGTATCGACGCCGACTTCATCCACCAGCTCTTCAAAGGTTACAAATTCACCCTTTCGCTTGGACATCCTGACAAATTCGCCGTCCTTTTTTATTAAAATAGCCTGAGTTATCAAGACCTCCGACCGGCGAAAACCCAGAATTTTGGCTACGGCCTGTATTCTTTTGACATAACCATAGTGGTCTGGTCCAAGTATGTTTATTTTCCAATCAAATCCTCTCTCCAAGGTTTCAAGGTAGTGGCCGGCATCCGACAGAAAATAAGTCGGCAACCCGTCGCTCGTTATAAGAACACGATCCTTATCGTCCTTAAAATCGGTAGTCCTTAGCCAAGTGGCTCCTTCAGAGTCATATACCAAACCTGATTTTTTCAATACCTCCAAGGCTTTTTTAACCAAACCTTCCTCTCCAAGATTTTTCTCGGAAGTATATCTATCAAACCTTATGCGGGCTTTCCCTTCAACGACGGATTTTATGGAAGAAAGAAAATCATGAGCAGCCGATTCTCCAACCCCAGAAGGGTCAGCTTTTCTTTTTTCGACAACAGAACTGTTTTTTAAAGCCCATTCTTTGATATAAGAACCCTTATAAAATTCTTCTTCGTCTTCAATGAATCCCAGAGCCGACAAGATTGATTTTCCAAGCGTCAAAACCTGGTTTCCGGCATCATTCACATAATATTCTCTTTCCACTTTAGCCCCGGAAAACTCCAGAATGTTCGATAAAACATCGCCATAAAAACCACCTCGGCCATTTGCCAAAGTCAAAGGTCCTGTAGGATTGGCTGAAATAAACTCAACCTGAATATTCCTCCCTTCGAGAGCGGAGGAAGATCCATATCTCCCTTCATCCTTTAAAACAAGAAGGATTTCCTCTTTAAGGACCAGGGGGCTCACCCACATATTTATGAAACCTCCCTTGGTTTCTATTTTATCGAAAAGATTAGGATACGATTCCTTTAATTTTCTCGAGACCGCCTCGGCCGAAGCGTTTGGGTTTTCCCCAGACTTCTTGCTTAAGACAAATCCGGCATTGGTCGAATAATCGGCATCGGTCGCCTTCCGATCGGGCAAATCAACCGAAAAACCATTTTCTTCTCCCAATAATTCGGCTAAGGCGCCGCTTATTTTCTCCTTGATACTCATTTTCACATTTCTAGTATATAACAATATAAGATAATATAAATACTATGCCGACGATAACCGATAATAAAAAAGCCTATTTCGATTACAACATACTCGAGAAATTCGAGGCCGGCATAGAGCTCAAAGGATTTGAAGTAAAATCCATAAAGAATGGGAGAGCCAACATAAGCGGGGCTTACGCAACCGTAAAAGACGAAGAGCTTTGGATAATAAACTTGGATATCCCACCTTATCAATCGCAAAACAGCATAAAAAGCTACGACCCCAAAAGAACAAGGAGGCTTCTTGTAAAAAAACAAGAAACGAGGAGTTTGATCGGGAAAATAAAAGAAAAAGGGTTGACACTCCTGCCTCTTAGATTGTATAATAAAAACAACATAATAAAGGTTGAAATGGGTTTAGGAAAAAGCAAAAAGAAAGAAGACAAGCGCGAGACTATTCGTAAACGCGAAGTCGAAAAGGAAATAAAAAGGTTTAATAAATAGGGGGTGTACGTTTCGACAGGAAAGTTCTTTAAAAGCAGCAAGTCGAGTTGCGGTAACTCGTAAAACTACAGCAAAAAAAGAACTGACAACAACAAAGTTGCAGCCCCGGCATTCGCTTTTGCTTAATGCCGGCTCCGGTTTAATTCGTTAAACCGGACATCGGTCCTCAACGTCCGCTAGAGAACAACCGGTGTCATATCGCGGACCCGTCCGTTTGAGAAAGCTTCCGGTAAAACGGATTAAATAACAGGAAGCACATCTGCGCCAGGCTCGGCTCGGCACTAAACTTGTAGAATGCTTTTAAATAATTTCTTGGACGAGGGTTCGATCCCTCCACCTCCACAAAACAGCTTTTCATTTGCTTTTTAGGGCATTTTTTATTACTATTTTTCTATCGCTTACCAAAGACCATACAGAACAACGCCAACCGAAGTCCGGCAAAAAGTTAATGGACAAATAACCGCCGCCGAACTGAGGGTTATAAACGAAAACGGCGAAAATATCGGAACGATGAAGCGAGAGGAAGCTCTCATTAAAGCTCGGGAAGCCGGACTGGATCTTATAGAAATAGCCCCGGGAGCCAAACCGCCGGTCGCCAAAATAATGAGCTTCGATAAATGGAGGTATAAGCAAGAAAAAGAAGAAAAGAAAAGCCGCTTAGCCCAGAAACAAAAAGAACTAAAACAAGTCAGGATTTCTCCGAGAATAGCCCAGAACGATCTCATTATAAAAGCCAGGTTGGCGGAAAAATTCTTGAGCGAGGGTCATAAAGTCGAAATCAACCTGCAACTCCGGGGACGCGAAAAAGCCAATAAAGATTGGGCTCTCATGAAAATGAAAGAATTTGCATCGATGATAAACGTCCCTTATCAAACAACCATGGAACCGAGACAAGGAGGCAGAGGCTACGTGATGCAAATAACCAAAAAATAAGATTATGAAAAAAAGCATATCAAGCAGGGTAAAAATAACCAAATCGGGCAAGGTTGTAAGGAGAGCGATGGCCTTAGGTCATTCGCGAGCCAACAAAAGAACCACCCAAATAAAAAGGAAAAAGGGCGCCAGAATTTTAGAAATAGACGTTAAAAAAATAAAAAACAATTAAATGCCGAGAGTAAAAAGAGGCGTTACCGCCCACAAAAAAAGAGAGAGACTTCTCAAAAAAAGCAAAGGCTACCGCTGGGACAGAAAATCAAAAGAAAGAGCCGCGAAAGAAGCTTTACTTCACGGACTTTCCAGAAAGTTCAAAGGAAGAAAAGAAAAAAAGAGAGTTTACAGGACACTTTGGCAGACTCAAATAAATGCCGGCTCCAGGCTGAATGGAGTGAAATACAGCGAGTTTATAAATCTTCTCAAAAAAGAGAATATCAAACTCGACCGGAAAGTATTGGCCGACCTGGCCGCCAACGAACCGGAAGCCTTTAAGAAGTTGGTTGATTCCGTGAAGAAGATCTAGTTATTAAATTGTAAGCTTTCCTCAGGTTAGATTTAAGGTTAGGAGCCTTTAAAACCTTCATAGCGTCCCTCATAAGAAACCAAGCATAGCCCTGGTGTTCTCGAGGGACTATTTTTATTTCCTCACGCTTGGTTTCCGCCAAGTAATAAATGACGAGCCGGGGTATCCTTTTTTTATCTTTGGTATAGAAAACAAACCTGTCGGATACTTTGAACCAATTCATAAACCGGAGATCCCTGCTTTTTATTCCCGTTTCTTCTTCCACCTCTCTTAAGGCAGCCTTAAAACTCTTTTCTCCTTCCGCGAGTTTGCCTTTGGGAAAATTCCAATAAGACCCTCCGTGATAAAGGAGTAAAAACTTTATTCCTTCCTCAGTCCGTCGGAATATTATGACGCCGGCGGATACGGAAAGATTGTCTGGTGTTTTATTTGCCGATGGTTGGTCCAACATGGTCTCTTAAAATAGGTTCTTTTAACGTTTCTTTGGGCAGTATCAAATCGGGAACAAAGAACAATAAGGCTACGGCCGTGAAAGCGGCCGCGGCGGCCAAGATAAATATAAAATTAAAACCTAAAAATAAAGCCAAGCTTCCTCCTAAAAAGGCAGTACCAGCCGAAATCAAATCTATGCCGAAATGATCCATCGTCCACTCCAAAGAAAAATGATCTTTGTCCAAGTGCCTCGAAAATATGGCCGGCCAGGAGGAAGAATAAAGGGCAAAAGCCACACCTTGGACGATCATCGATAAAAACAAAGCCGGCAGGCTCCTTATTGAAAGGAATATCAAGGAAACGCATCCGCCGAGCAAAAGTCCGAGGAGGAGGGCGTGAAAATCGTCTTTTTCTCCTTCGTGTTTGTCGAGATAAAAAGAAATAGGAACTTCAGCCACGGCTTTTGTAAGATAATACAGCGCAGCGGCGGCACCGACGGTGAAAACGTTGGCCGATCCTAATCTTTGAAGAATAAAGACAGCAAAAATAGGACTCAAAAGACCCCAGCCTCCCCAAAACAAAAAGTCGGACAGTATGAAAAACTTGACCACTCTATTCATTTTAAGTTCTCCAAAACTTATTTTTAGTCGTGGTAACTTCATAAGAATGATTTTAAACTAATCGCCGGAAATTTTAAACTTGAAATCGCCGTTTTCAAAGGAAATGCTGACCGTATCACCCTTTTTGAGCTGCCCTTTCAGTATATATTCGGCTAAAACGCTCTTTATGCTGTCAGATATCACTTTCCTCAACGGCCTTGCACCAAAAACAGGGTCATATCCCAGCCGGCCAAGTTCGGATAAGACAGCATCGTCATACGTTATGTCTATACCCTTTTCCTCACCGATGGTTTCTTTGATTTCTTTGACCAAAAGCCCGGCTATTTGCCTTATTTCGTCTTCCTTAAGATCCCTAAAAACCACTATATCGGAAAATCGGTTCAAAAGTTCCGGCTTGAAATAACCCGATAGTTTTTTCTTCAATTCGTCGGATATATCTTCCACCTTCTTACCGGATTCTATCTCCGATTTTATAAAATCGGAGTTGGCATTTGAAGTGGCTATAATTATCGTATTCTTAAAATCGACAGTCTTACCCAAACCATCGGTCAGTCTCCCGTCGTCGAATACCTGCAAAAATACATTAAGCACATCGGGATGAGCCTTCTCAAATTCATCCAAAAGTATGAGGGTATAAGGATTTTCGAAAACCGCGTCGGTCAATTCTCCAGACTTTGATCCGTCGGGATTGCCGACAAGCCTCCAAATACTTGTCTTATCCTGGAACTCCGACATATCAAATCTCTGCATGGCCGATTTAGAACCAAAATGAACTTCAGCCAATATTTTGGAAAGTTCGGTTTTGCCGACACCGGTCGGTCCGACGAACAAGAAGGAAGCTATCGGACCTTCCCTTCTCGAAAGACCGCTTCGATATTCCCTCAGGGCCTTAGCTACGGCCGAAACTGCCGCATTTTGATTTATAAGTTTCTTATGTATGGTTTCCTCCAAATTCAAAAGTTTTTCGGCCTCACCGGCGGTTACTTTTTGTATGGGAATTCTGGAAAGACTCTCGGCAACAGCATCCACAACACCGACCGTAAGAATCTTTTCTTTGCTTTCTTTTGTCTTGGCCAATGATTGTTTCAACAAATCAACCGCGCTCCCCGGCAAAAGCTTTGAATGAAAATAACGCTTAGCGAGATAAACTGACTCTTTTATGGAGCTGAAAGGTATGAAAACATCATATTCTTTTTCAAGAAGAAGACTTTGATAAATCAAAAATTGAACAGCCTCCTCTTCTGTTACCTCTTCCACCCTCACCACCTCGAACTGATCTAAAAAATCCGTCCTCGGTTCGATGTACTCCTTAAACTCTCTGGGGTATGTTTCCCCTATAACCGGAATACTTCCACTCCTTATTATCGGCAAGACTATATCTATGGCATTCAAAGAAGATTCCGAGGTTCTGAACAAATCATGGATATTGGGTACGAAAAGAACTATATTGCCGGCCATTATTATTTCATCAGTCATTTCCTTCAGTCTGGCGCTAAGCACATCTTCCGTGGCATTTGCCATAAGATTACCCATTTCAAGAGAAACCAAACGCTTATCAAATAAAACCTCCGGGACATCATCTCTGATTATGCTCATAGCCAAATGGTCTATTATAGTGGACTTGCCTGCGCCAGCTTCTCCGACAAGAAGAGCGTTCGGCTTGCCCGGTCTTGATATAACCTGAATCAATCCGTCATATTCTCTTTTGTGACCTATCAAAAGCCCGACCATTTCTTCGCGAGCCAAATCAGTCAAATCAGTACTGAATTTATCGAGTGTCGGAGTCGGCTTAGCCGTCCAGGCCCTATTCATAACCCTGTGCCTAAGAACCCTCGGCCGGTGAGCAAAACCGCCAACCATTTTAGGCAAAAACCTTAACCCTCCGAATATTTTTCTCCACTTTCCAAAAACAACAGCCAATTCTATATCCTTTTTAGTGAGACCAGAGGCTAAAAATATTCTCGACAAGTCCCCATCTTTAACATCAAGGGCGGCGGTTAAGAGATTCCTGGGGTAAATGAATTCATCGTTATTCAAGATGGCGTTTTCATAAGCAGTAAGCACGAGATTATTCAAAACCTCGGCGTAACTTTCATCGGTGAAATTACTTTTATTACCTAGTATGGCCTCGGTTTTTTTGATAAATTCTTCCGGATCAACGTCCAATCTTTTTAATATTTCCTTTATATCTTTTCTGTCGGCTAAGACAGTCAAAAGAGCCAGATAAAAACTTTCTTTGGTTATTTTAGATTTTCTTATGGCATAACCTAAAATTCTCACCGAGTCATTGGTAAGAGCATAAGAAATATTGATATCCTTACCCTTGAGCTCTGTGATGCTTTTCTCTCCTTCCCCTATATGCAAAACCCTATCGATTAAAAACAAAGAGAATAAGATACCCAGGGCCGTCAATCTTAAATTGCCAGACATGACAAGCATTAAAGTCGCCGCTCCTAAAAAGATATAAAAAGAATAATCCGCGAGCCTCACTATAAAATCTTCGCCTCGGTTCAAGAAAATCCTATTGTTTTTAAAATAAATATTCGCCATAACAATATCAGCTGATTCTTATCATGCCTAAAAATATACCCACGAGAACGGGCGGAATTAAGAGCCATAACAAGTATAAGAAAAAGGCCGAAACGAAAAATACCAAATAAAATCCCGAAGCCACTATAAGACGTCCCAATCTCAAGACAAAGCCCAAAATATAGCCTATAAAAGTGTAATCTTTATACAGAGGAGAAAATAAATTTTTTAGTGTTATTTTCCAAGCTAAAATCTTATCCAGCTTCTCAAGCTCGTTTAGTACACGATTTGAATATATTTTGAGACTTCTAACATACCAATGCCTCAAAAAATCAATCAATCTCCATAAAAACCTTTCAGCCAAATAAATCAGCACCATATACGCTTATTATAGCAAGTATCTCACTTCTTCCTCGAGGACGATGCCGAATTTTTTATAAACCTTCTTCCTTAATAAATCGGCTAATTTTTTTACATCCGAGCTTTTAGCTTTGCCGCTATTAATTATGAGATTGCCATGAAAATCAGCCACCTTGAGGCCCTTAAAGACCATTCCCTTGGAACCCACCGACTCGAGAAGGTAACCGGCCGGAACCTTGCCTTCTATTATTTTTGATTTATCTATTTTAGACATCGAATTTTTAGACAAATCGCAAATAAGCACATTCTTGAAAAAACTGCCCGGACATTTCAAGCCTGGCTTATACTTCTTTTCTCTTATTTTTATTATCGATCTCGATATCTTTCTAAGCTCAGCTGAATGACCACTCTTAAATTCCAATTCAACTCTTAAAACTAAGACGGGTTTATGCTTAAAAACGCTGTCGCGATAGGAAAATCGGCATTCTTCCCTGGAAATCCACTGCTTTTTTTTACCATCCCATATTTCCACTCTCTTCACAATTTCTGAAATAGAGCGGCCATAAGCCCCGGCGTTGCCGACCACGGCTCCGCCCAAGGTACCGGGTATTCCAGAAAGCGTCTCAAGACCCATTAAGCCTCGGCTCAGCGATTTTTTAATCACTTCGCCAAGAAGAACTCCGGCATCAGAAAGACAAGTCTTATCCTTAAAAAACATCCGACCGCCGAAGAATCTCAAAGTCAAACCACGAAGTTTCTCGTCCGGGAAAACAACATTGCTGCCGCCAGAAAAAATATTCAACTTAAGATTATTTCTTTTGCCCCACTCGTAGACAGCTACAAATTTATCCGGGCTGTCCACGGAACAAAAATACTCCGACCGCCCCCCTATCCCGAAAGTGCTCATGGTCTTAAGAGATGTATTTTTCTTTATTGAAAACTGTATAAAATCTTTTTTTTGCATTTGATGTGCCCCCAAGAGGAATCGAACCTCTATTTCAAGCTTCGGAAGCTTGCGCTCTATCCGTTGAACTACGGGGGCAGACTCCCATCATGATACCGAGGGTCGTCCAGAACATCAAACTGCCGGATTCTAAATCCCAAAAAAAGTGATCCACCAAACCGAAAAATAGCCAGCCTAAACCAAGAATCAACGGGAAAAAAAGATCTAATCCAAGCTCGTTTTTTCTCTCCCTCCAAAAACTGTTCATGAGCGGATAAAACACACTCCATAAAAATACCAAAAAGGAAGCCAATCCTAAAAGCCCGGTATCTGAAGCAATAAGAAGATAAATATTATGTATTGGCTGCCACTGCCAACTTTCAGTCAAACCCTCTTTTTGATAGAACCCTCCCCGCAATCCGCCGATTATTTCATTGCCTGCTCCCACACCAAGCCAAGGATAAGACCTTATGAGATTCAGGGCTATAAGATCATAATCTATGCGATAAGTGACCGACGGTTCCGTAGTTGAAAAACTGCTTCTCGCCGTAGTCAGAGAACCGAATATCAAAACCAAAAAAATCACAAAGGAGACGACCGCCCCTACCAATAAAAAAGCCCTGCTTCTCAAATTCTTAGACAAAAGACCATAAACCAAAAGAGCTGAGGCAAAAAATATGAATATTATCCAGCCGGACCTAGAAAAAGTCAGAAATAATCCGGAAAATATTACAAACATCGGCGCCAAAACAAATTTGTTTCTCGACTTCATAAAAACATAAGTCAATCCGGCAAAACCCAAAACAAGAAAAGCGGCTAAAATATTCGCGTGAGGCATGGTGCCGTAAACCCTGAGAAAATTACCGAACTCAGTCGAGGTTCTAGCCACTCCTTCGGTCATTGGTCCCAATACCGACTCACCGAGAATCTTAAGACCCAGACTCGCTTGATTCCTAAATTGCAATATCCCAACCACGGCCTCGAGAAAAGCCGACACGCCGACGACAGAAAAAATGTCCTTCAAATCGACATCTTTTCTTTTCAAAAAGTCGGCCAAGATCAGAGAAAACAAGGAAAAGAGAATAAGATGAATGAATGAATATAAAGCCAGAGGAAAATTGTATGAAAAAATCACGGACAAAAAGACCAAGCCCAAAAACGCGAATATAGAAATCTTCTTGAAGTGTATTCTTTTGATATTTAAAAATATGAACAGTAAAACAAAGATATCTAACACATAAAGAAAGGCCGATCCGTAAGAGATCGGTAATTTAAAAGGCAGACTGAAAGAATAAAGGAATTTTTTCGTCCCTATCGGCAAAGAAAAAATTATCAAATAAAGAAGTAGCTTTTTAAAATCAAAAGACATGCTCGAATTTCCCATTCGTAGTGAAATTGTACGTGAATTTATGTAATTAAATCAAATATAATCTATCTCCGTCCCTTACTTTATCCCTGACTCTTATTCCCACCTCGTCTCCGAAACCGGCTTCGTCGACAGGCCCATGCTCTATTTGTATGGATTTTATAACGTCTTCAAAATCCGTAGTATTACCAACAAATCTCACCTTGTCCCCAACCTTAAGAGAATCTTCAAGTTTCACGGCAGCCACACCTATTTTCCCGTAGTAATGAGTAATGACGCCAATTTTTTTGGCGTTTTCTCCGGCATTTGTATCGGCCATAGTTTTTATTTTACCTACGACCTTTCCGGCGCCAACCGCCGGTCCTTTCTCATAGTATTTTACCGTCGATGCCGTTTTTCTTTTCCTCTATTTTCACGAGCTCCATCACTTTATCCAAAAGGCTGGATGGGTCGTCAGAAAAAACCACATTAGAAGATCCCCTGTGAGCTTTTTCCAATATATCTCTCAACATATCAGCCGTGCCGCCCGTTCCCTCAAGAACCCCTATCGGTTTTTTGTCCTCAAATCCTATCGTAAATTCATTGAGCGTTCCCATCCTACCGCAGATGGTTATTATGGCGTCAGCTGATCTTGTGAGAAGAAGGTTGCGGCCGGCATAATCAAAACCGGTGTAGATTATCAAATCATGATAATCGAGAGGCAGATGGTAGGTCTTTATGTGAGCAATCTTCGAAACTGCCGGAGAAAGTCCCACCACTATCCCACCAGCTTCTTTGGCACCTTTGGCCGCCCAATAAGGCATGCCCGTCGTCGCGCCGGTAACAAGTATCAAGCCACGCTTGGCTATCTCTCTTCCTACCGCTTCAGCTTTCTCAAAAGAATCTTTGGAACAATGGCCCGTTTCAGCCGCTCCCGAAACACAAATCTTGTATTTCAAGTGATTGGTCCTTCCGTGATTCAAAAACTTATCAAGCCCGTCTTTTTCTTTTATCTTTTTGGAAACTTCTTTTGTTCTTTTAGTATTCGGCATATTTAAATTATAACAATACCGTTTCATTCAGTGAAGGAATCTCGGCATTCAAGTACAATTCTGTTTTTATTTTATTTCTCAAAGCATCTGCTGAATTTTCCTCTCCTTGGACGATGAATACTCTTTTTGAATCCTTACCGACCGAAGCGGCCCATTTAAGAAGTTGTTTTTGATCGGCATGGGCCGAGTAGCCGCTTATGAAAGCTACCTTGGCCTTAACTTTTATTTCTTCTCCAAAAATAGATATCTCCTTTTCTCCTTCCAAAAGTTTTCTTCCTAAAGAATTGACGCTTTGATAACCGACTATCAGAAGGGTGCTTTTAGGATCCGGCAGATATCTCATTTCGTGATGAAGAATCCTTCCGCCGTTGGACATGCCGGCGCCGGCTATTACGACTTTCGGCGGCGGCACTTCATTTATAGCCTTCGATTCGTCTTTGGTTAAAGTCATCCGGAGACCGGGAAAATTAAAAATATCTTCTCCCGATTTTATAAGACCTATGACTTTATCATTAAAATACATCGGATTTTCGGAGTACTTCTCGTAAACTTCGGTAAGCTTTATAGCCAACGGACTATCCACGAAGACCGGGACCTTGGGCAGACTGTTTTTTTCCATGAGTTCGTTGAGCTCAAAAAGCATTTCCTGAGTCCGCTCCAAGGCAAAGGCCGGAATCATAAGAACGCCTCCAGATCCAATCGCTCTCTTTACGGTTTCCTCGAGAAGTTTTTTCCTTTCATTCAAATGCTCATGCAACCTGTCCCCATAAGCCGATTCTATTAAAACAAAGTCGGCGCCCTGGGGATATTCTGTCTCTTTCAAGAAGGGGGCGGGGGCATTTCCCAAGTCACCTGAAAAAACTATCTTTTTATTCTCGACTCTCATGAGAACCGAAGCCGATCCTAGAACGTGCCCGGCATCATATAATTCAACGGAAAATGGGCCAATGTCTAAATCTTCGTGGTAATCACGACACTGCCAAAGAAGCATAGTCTTTTCTATGTCCCTTATGTCATAAAGAGGCGGACGCCCTTTTTTTTCAGCCTCCTCGAAAAGGACGTGAGCCGTATCTAAAAGCATCGATTCGGCGAAATCCCTCGTGGGATAAGTGGAATAGATTGTTCCCTTAAATCCCTCCTTCACGAGCTTGGGTAATTTGCCTATGTGATCTATATGAGCATGGGTTATGATAACGGCGGTTATTTCCTCCGGTTCATATGGAAATTTTTCATAGTTTAAATCATCGCAAAATTCGCTTCCTTGGTTCAGCCCGCAATCTATCAATATCTTTGTACTCCCGGATTCCAAGAGATAGTTCGAACCGGTTACATTCTTAGCTGCTCCGCAAAAAGTAAGTTTCATTTTATTAAGCTTCTTTCCCAGAATGAAAGAGTTCCATGAGCATTCCTCTCATAATTTCTTTTTCGTTCCAGGGAATTTTGCGACCGGAGGCCAAATGTATCGATGTCTCGCTGCCCTTACCAGTACCCACAACCACGTCGCCTTCTTTGGCATCGGAAAGAGCCTTTCTTATGGCTTCGCGTCTGTCCAGTATTTTAAAAACCTTGCCACGATAATCTTTCAGCCCTCCTTCTATTTGATTCAATATTTCTTCAGGATCCTCATCGTAAGGATCTTCGTCGGTCAAAATTATTTCATCACAGTAACGACCGGCTTTTTCTCCCATCACGCTTCTTTTCCATTTATCTCGGCCGCCGCCCGCCGAACCCAAAATACATATCATTTTATTTCTGCCGGAAACGAGAAACGATTCCCTTAAAGAGGAATATATTTTCTCCAAAGAATCAGGCGTGTGAGCGTAGTCCACAACCACCGTAAAAGGATCCTTTTGAACAAAATCAAACCTGCCCCGAAGGCCCCCAAATTCCCTAAGGGCTTCTTTTTCCGTTTCCTCCGGTATTCCGATCACGTCGGCAAAGCTCAGGACAGCTGATGAGTTATATAAATTAAATTCCGGCAGCAACCAATCGCTTATCAAGCCACGATCTTTGGCTTCTTTAACGTTCCATCCCCAGCCTTCAGCTCTTTTTATGAAAGATTCTTTATTGAAATAAAAAACTTCGGCTCCTTCATTATTTTCGACAGCTTGAGAAAAATAAGAATAATTTTCATCGTCACTGTTTACGAAGAAGTATTTCTTGTGTTTCTTGGATTTTAAAACATCCTTGAAAAACCTGACTTTGGCTGACCGATAATTTTCAAATGACCCGTGGGATTCTATGTGCTCCGGATGCAGATTCATAAAAAAGCCCGCATCCCAATTTATAAACCTGTCCCGCCACTGTAGAACCCCCTGAGAGGTAACTTCCACTATCGCATACTCGGCCCCTGACCTAACAGCCTTCCTTAAGAACTCTTGTATTTGAAAACGTCCGGGCATAGTATTCCCGGAAGAATTGGATTCTTCCGAACCCAATATTTTCTTTTTAGCTGAAGAAAGTACAGCTGTTTTTTTACCAGCTTTCGTAAGGACGAAATCCAAAAATTCTATCGTCGATGACTTGCCTTTTGTGCCAGTGATTCCTATAACAAACATCTTTCTGGAAGGAAAACCAAAAAGCACATTACCCGTGAAAGCCAAAACAAAATGGTAGGTCGATCTTAAAAAAGCGATTATTTTCTTCATACATTATTTTTTATTATTACCCAAGACTTTCAGAGCGCTCTTTAATTTATTTTCCAAAGATGACTCCGGGGACTCTTTAAGCTCTCCTAAAACGCGTTTTATGAGACTCCTGTCATATCCCAAGCCCACCAAGGCGTCTTCAACTTCTATATTAACTTCGGTTGCTTTGTCCAGTCCTTTTACTTCCGATATGTTTATTTTGCTGTGCAACTCCAATATTATTCTCTCGGCGGTTTTTTTACCCACGCCGGAAGCCCGACTTAAAACGTCGGCTTTCTTCCCGACTATGGCTGCCATAACATTCGGAAAAGAATCCAAGTCCAGTATCAAGAGCGCTGTTTTGGGCCCGACGCCGGAAACTGATATCAGCATTTCGAAAAATCCAAGTTCACCTTCGTCCAAAAAACCGTACAATTCTATAGCATCCTCTTTCACGTGGGTGTGGCAATACACCTTGACCGATTCCCCTTCTTTGGGAGATCTGTAGATGGTCTGGCTATTGGAAAAAATCTTGAAACCAACCCCATAAGATTCCACTACTAGAAAATTTTCCTTCTTTTTAGACACCAGCCCGGAGACGGTATAAATCATTTTCTTAATTATAACCGTCTCCTGGCCCGAGTGTCGAACTGATTGACAATAAGCCCCCAAAAAGTTACCATTTCACAAATAATATGCCAATAACCAAATCAGCCAAAAAAGCCCTAAGACAAAGCTTAAGGAAAAAAGAAATCAACCTCAGCCGCAAGAAAAAGATGAGGTCCAGCCTGAACACTTTTAAGAAATTAATCGAGAGCGGAAAAATTGAAGAAGCTGGCAAATCACTGCCGGAGGTTTATAAGACTCTCGACAAGATGTCTAAGGTGAATTTTATAAAGAAGGGTAAAGCCAATCGCTTAAAATCCAGGCTATCCAAGAGATTAAACTCCTCCCAAAACAAAACTAAATAACGCTTCGGGAAAATCAAGTTTCCCGCTTTTTACCATAATATCGTAGTCGGATAGTTTCATAAGATCCCTGCCTTTTGCTCCGAAAGCTAGGGAGTTAAACACATAAGAAGGGTCAGCCTCTTCCATAAAAAGTTTTTCCAGAAAATAAGCTCTTTCTCCCAATTTATCCGAATTCAAAATCCTTTTGGTCAAAACCCAAACCTCATCGAAGTCAGGGAAACGGGATGACTTCGCCATATCCTCCAAGGAAATCGTTTCTCTGCTTAAAAAAGAAAATTTTTCAATTTCATTTACAGCCATCCAACTTTTGCCTTCTTTTTGCCCTTCCAAAAATGAGACAAAAAAAGACAGAGCCTCAGGCGAAAAAGAGAAACCTCTTTTTTTAGATTCCGATACGACGAAAGAAGAAAGGTTGCTGCCGGTAAGTTCCTGGAACTCGTAAAAATCCGAAGGTTTTTTGACTAAAAATTCAAAGGCCTTAAGGGGCTTTGCGCGGCTCTCGGACATAAAAATATGAATATTGCCGTCAGATATCTTTTGCCTCAGGAAATCCAGCCATCTTTCATCTTCAGAAAAAGAAGGGTTTCTGACTACCGCCACCTTCACCCCGCCGAAAATCGACTGCTGGTTTACAAACTCTTTGATTTCTTTCCAAGCATCTTCTTTTTCATCCAAATCGACATCCATCTCCTCGACAGTGCCGGACTTCTTGGAGATTTCGTTTAAAGCATCTTTGAATTTAAGATTCCTTCTCAGGGAATCAGGGCCGTAAAAATAATGAATCATATCTTTTGACACTTGGGACAAAAATGAGCGCTCCTCGTTCCGATTTTAATCCTTTTAATGCTTACGCCGCAACGAGAACATCTTTCGCCATTTTTACCATAAACAAAGAAGTTCTTCTGATAGCGGCCCTTCCGACCGAAAAGATCCCGATAGTCCGATATCGATGAACCGCCGAGTCTTATACTCTTCTTAAGGATGATCTTCAGGGCTCCAAACAATACCCGCGCTTCCGCGGAACTCAAGGAGTTGGATTTTTTGAGGGGATTTATTTTGGCGTACCAGAGCATCTCATCGGCATAGATATTGCCAATACCGCTTACAAATTTTTGATCCAAAAGGAATTTTTTTACAGCAACTCTCCTTGTTTTCAACATCTTCCGGAAAGTCTCGAATTTGAAATCGGGAGAAAACGGATCTAATCCCACATCACGGACTCCAGGCATGCCTAAAATCTCACTTTCCCGACCGCTCAAGAATTTTCCGAATTTCCTCATATCGACAAAAGACAACGCCCAACCCCCTTCCAAGAATAGTATCAACCTCGCGAATTTATCCTTGGGGTCGTCGGTTCCACTTTTAAAATTTTCTTTCGTCATTTCACCCCTCCACCGACCAATCAAAAAACGACCGGTCATCTTTTGATGGACAAGCATCAGATATCCTCCTGATAAACGAAACAATATATTTTTACCGAGCCTTTCCACTCCGACGATTTTCTTTCTGAGAATGTTCCTAGTAAAAGCCGGCTCGCCTTCCGGGTACTTGAAATACTTCGGCCACTCAGTCCAAAGGCCGATTATCTTTTTTCCAGAGACGGCTTTATCGAGACCCGAAACCATGATGTGAACTTCCGGTAATTCCGGCATATATAAATTTTCGATTTTTGGGGCTCAATTTTCAAGCACAATGATATATAAAGCAAAAGCGGCATGCTCTTTATTGCAGAGACATGCCGCCTTTCAATCGCCTATCTTGAGTAAGCCCCGAGGTTTCCATAGTTATCCAGGTATACTGTCCAAGATCTCGGTGGTGGCGTATAGGACCCATACCCTCCGGTAAAGGATTGAGAAACTGTCTTTCCTGTCCCGGTCAATCTCGCCGTGAGAAGCATGCTGGGATATTCATCATAATCCCAATAGAAGAACCAGCTGCCTCCGGGAGGAACATTTAGAGCATAATATTCCTCGCCCCATTTGCCGCTCTCTATGAAATCAACATGATAGGGCGAATTGTTTATGGCTTTTACTCCTCCAAAAGTTATAGGGAACCCTCCCTTCTGTATGATTTCCCCTCTGCCGACATCAACAATGGTTGTCTTATACGGATACAAGGTAAAGCATCCATTAAGGCTCATCAAGGCGGCTATCAAGATAAATGCGGATAAAATTTTTACGATGAAAGTCATAACGGCCTTCACCTCCTTTCCAAATTGTTTATATTGCTTGTCTTTAATACCATACAATAATATCCAATATAAGTCAATATATCTAATGCCTCCGCCGGTTACTAAAGGCGACTTTTGGGTTATAATTTAACCAATGTTTCAATCCAAAAAAGACATAGAAGAAGAACTGAAAAATCAAAAAAGAGACGCCGAAGAAAATGACGCCAAAAGACGCGCTGATAAAAATAAACTCCCTTATTTGAATCTGATCTCCAATAAGGTCCCGACCGAAATAAAGGCTATGGAGCTCATTCCGGAATCGGACTCAAAAAAAGCTCTTCTCGCGCCTTTTCGGATAGTTAATAAAGTGGCTTCAGTGGCTGTTTTCGATCCGGAACTCGAAGAGACAAAAAAAATTATACAGAAGATAAAAGAAAAACTGGATGTTTCTCTTTATACCGTCTCAATGTCGAGCCTGAATCACGCTTGGAGCTACTACAAATATATAGTCCCGGACAAAGAAATCAGCGGTAAAGTTGAGATAGACGAGAGCAAATTAAAAGAATTGCAGCAAAAAATAAAAAGCTTAGAAGACCTGAATAAACTACTGACCGATTTCGATAGTCCTTATTTATCTCAAATCCTAGAAATAATACTTTCGGGTGCCATAGCCCTCGGAGCTTCGGATATTCATTTGGAGCCGGCCGAAGAGAATGGGATACTGAGACTTAGAATCGACGGATTACTGCATAATGCTTACGATAAATTCAACCAAATAACTTATAAATCTATCGTTACCAGGATAAAACTCCTGTCTAATTTAAAAATAAACATAACCAACGAGTCGCAGGACGGCCGCTTCACCATAGCTCTGTCCGACCGAGACATAGAAATAAGGACATCGATAATACCCTCCGACTACGGAGAAACCGTGGTCTTAAGACTCTTGGATCCGTTATCTTTGAAAGTAAATCTGGAAGAACTCGGGTGGCGACCGGACGATTTAGAGATAGTGGAAAGCGAAATAAAAAAACCTAACGGGCTCATATTGAATACCGGACCCACCGGATCGGGTAAAACCACCACACTTTATGCCTTTTTAAGGAAGGTGTTTAAACCGGAAATAAAGATAATAACAGTCGAAGATCCGATAGAATACCATCTGGCTGGGATTTCTCAAACTCAAATAGACCAGGACGCAGGCTACACCTTTGCTTCCGGACTTCGATCTATCTTGAGACAGGATCCGAACATAATACTAGTCGGCGAAATAAGAGATAAAGAGACGGCCGAAATAGCTCTAAACGCCGCCCTGACAGGCCACCTGGTTTTCTCCACTCTCCACACCAACGACGCCGTGGGAGCCATACCGAGACTTATGGACCTCGATGTTCCATCTAATATACTGGGACCTTCTTTAAGCCTCATTATAGCCCAAAGACTCGTAAGAAAACTTTGTTCTTCGTGCAAAAAAGAAAAAGAACTCGACGAAACAACCAAAAACAACATAGAAAAACTACTTAAAAGGCTTCCTAAAAGGGTTGATACATCACTGTATAAAAACTATAAAATTTGGAGCGCTGTGGGATGCGACAAGTGCGCCGGTTTGGGATATAAAGGTAGAACCTCGGTCTTTGAACTTTTTGTCGTGGACGAAAAAATAGAATCGGCCATTTACGGGAACCCAACCGAAATACAACTTAAGGATCTAGCCAGGGCCCAAGGTATGGTGACGATGCAAGAGGATGGGCTACTTAAAGTTTTGCAAGGCATAACAAGCCTCGATGAGATAGAAAGATTAACCGGCCCCTTAATTTGGGACATTTCTTAAAATAAAAAAGCCTTTAGTGGGAGGTCTGTGGGCATAATGCCGTAAGGAGAGGCTTTATGTGAGATTTTCTCGAGGATTAGCCCAGCCGGAACCAAGCAGTCCAAATTCTGGAGAATATCTCCTGCCCACAGGCCTCCAATTAAAGACAAGGACCATATTAGCATAAACATATATAAATGTCAAGGGTATAACTCTCCCTCCAAAATGTAGGAAAAATAAAGCTTTTTTGGTGTATAATAACCAATAAACAGGGTTATGGATAAAAAAGAAAAAACAACAAACGAGGAATCGGAAAGCATAGAGCAGCTCTTAAGACCCAAAACTTTCGGCGAATATGTTGGCCAAGACAAGATAAAAAATCATCTCAAGCTCATAATCGGAGCGGCTAAAGAAAGAGGCGAAAGTTCGGACCACCTTTTATTTTACGGTCAGGCCGGTCTCGGAAAAACCACCTTAGCTTATATAATAGGCAAAGAAATGGGCGTGGGGGTCAGATCCACTTCGGGTCCGGCTCTGGAAAAGCCGGGCGACATAGCCGCCATATTATCTAACCTCGAACCCAACGAGATACTTTTTATAGATGAAATACACAGGATAAACAAACTGGTGGAAGAAATATTTTATCCGGCCATGGAGTCCAGAAAACTGCACCTTATAATAGGCAAGGGTCCGGCGGCTAAAACCTTCACCTTGGATCTGCCGCCTTTTACCGTCATAGGGGCCACAACTAAAGTCAACTTACTTTCCTCTCCTCTCCGTTCCAGATTCGGAGCGACGTTTAGGTTGGATTATTATCAAAACGAGGACGTGGAAAAAATAATAAAGCGATCGGCTAAGATACTGAACGTCGAAATAGCAGAAGAAGCAATTAAAAAACTTGCCGAAGCTTCTAGATTTACACCGAGGGTCGCCAATAGATTGTTAAAGAGAGCCAGAGATTATGCCCAAGTTAACAAGAAAAAAGAAATAAGCGGCGAAGTGGTTGAAAAAACACTGGAAATGCTCGAGGTGGACTCTTTAGGACTCGAGGAGGCCGACCGCGAACTCTTAAAAACAATAATGACAAAATTCGGTGGCGGACCGGTCGGCTTGAAAACTCTGGCGGCTGCCCTGAACGAGGAAATGGATACAATTGAAGAAGTTTATGAACCGTTTCTTATGAAAATCGGACTATTAAATAGAACTCCGTCCGGCCGGACGGCAACCGATCTTGCTTATAAACACCTGAAGCTCGATAAAACGCGTAAACTGATCTAATGAAATTGAGAATAGAAACTAAGTCAAACTTAGAGACAGTTAAACTAGGCAGAGTGCTCGGCGAAGAAATATTAAAAAACGGATCTGGTAATTTTTTAATAGCCCTAAACGGCGATTTGGGGTCCGGTAAAACGACATTTATAAAAGGACTGGGTAGGGGCTTGGGAATAAAAAACAAAATAACCAGCCCGACTTTTTTAATGGTCAGAAGATATAGCATCCTCAAAAACAAAAAATATAAAAACTTTTACCACGTAGACGCTTATCGCATAAAAACAAAAAGAGACTTGGAGGTGACCGGAATAGAAGCCGCCCTTTCCGGACAAAACAATATCATAGCGGTGGAGTGGGCTGATTTGATAAAAAAACACCTTAAAAACAAAACTCTATCCATATACATAAAACACAAGAACGAGAACAAAAGGATTTTTTTAATCAGCTAAGATGAAGAAGCTGCTCCTAATAGACGCAAATTCCTTAATACACCGGGCTTTTCATGCTCTGCCGCCTTTAATCTCGAGTGATGGCCGGCCATCGGGCGCTCTTTACGGTCTCTCGAGTTTGCTCATAAAAACACTAAAAGAAGAAAAGCCTGATTATGTGGCTGCCGCCTTTGACAGGCCCGAGCCGACGTTCCGCAAGGAGATGTTTGATGATTACAAAGCCAAGAGGCCAAAAGCTCCGGATGAACTTATTTCCCAAATAATAGAAGCAAGGGAACTTTTCAAGGTTTTCAATATAAAAACATTTGAAAAACCGGGATTCGAAGCGGATGACATAATAGGAACGCTGGCGAAAAAATTCGGCCACGAGGACATTTCCGTAACTATTTTAACCGGGGACTTAGATTCCCTTCAGCTTGTCGACGACGGCAAAGTGCTGGTAAAAATACTGAAAAAAGGTGTAAGCGAAACCTCTCTTTACGACGAAGGGGCGGTCATTGGAAGATATGGCCTGCCCCCCGCCTTACTTCCGGACTACAAGGGATTGGTAGGAGACAAATCAGACAACATTCCCGGCATAAAAAACGTGGGGCCGAAAACGGCCGAAAAACTCCTCAAGCGGTTCGGAAGTCTGGAAAATATATTTTCCGAAGGATCGCCCGAAGACAAAGAATTAAAAAATATCCTACCTTTTAAAGAGATAGCCCTGATTTCCAAGGAGTTGGGCAAAATAAAATGCGACGTCCCGTTAAATTTGAACATCATCGATCTTAAAACAAAATCGCTCCCTAAGAATGAATTGGAGGATTATTTTAAGAGATGGGACTTCAAGAGCTTATCAGGAAGAATAGAAGGCACACCTAAAGAGAGCGAGACAAAAATACTGAATGCTTTTTTTATATCAAAAGAAGAAGATCTTAATGAGACAAAATTGAGAAGCAAAAACTTCAAGGTGGCTTGGGAATGGAAACCGATAATAAAATCATTAATAAAGAAAGATAGGGAAACGCCTCTAAATATCTTCGATATTTTCGTGGCTTTTTGGCTTAACAAGCCAGAATCCGTACGTCTTTCTAAAGAAATCATAATAAAAAACCTAACCGGCCGGGAACCTTCCGAAGACGAGTCTGATTGGAAAAACTCTTTCTTGATACTCAAAAATAAAATAGAAAAAAACGGTTTGAGTAAGGTTTTTTATGAAATAGAGATGCCGCTCGTGGAAGTTCTGGCTGAAATGGAAATGATTGGGATAAAAATAGACAAGGCGTCGGCTCAAAAGACGCTGGGTGAGATGAGAAATGTTTTAGAAGGTTTGTCACGGGATATATATAAAGAAGCTGGCTCAGTCTTCAATATAAACTCACCCAAACAAGTCTCGGAAATAATATTTAAGGGACGAGAATTAAAATCCAAAAGAATAAAGAAAACCAAGTCAGGTCAGCCATCTACTTCTTTTGAGGCCCTATCTTCGATCAGAGGGGAAAAAATAATAGATTTAATATTAAGCTACCGGGAAACATTTAAAATGGAATCCACCTACCTCGCGCCGATAATAAATTTATCCGACGACGACAACAGACTGAGAACCAGTTTTGTACAAACAAGCACCTCAACCGGCAGATTATCTTCGGAAAAACCAAATCTTCAAAACATACCCCAGGAATCATCCTGGTCCAAAAAAATAAGAGACGTTTTCATTTCAGACGAAGGCTGGAGCTTGGTTTCGTTTGATTACTCTCAACTCGAATTAAGACTCCTCGCCGATGTATCGGGTGACATAAACCTCATAGACGCTTTTTTAAAAAATTTGGATATTCATACAAAAACAGCCAGCGAAATATTCGGCATCCCAGAAGAAAAAGTAACCAAAGAAGAGAGGCGCGTGGGGAAAACTCTGAATTTTGGGGTGGTTTACGGAATGGGACCGAGAGCTTTCAGTGAGATGTCGGGTGTTAGCCAGAATGAAGCTGCTATCTTCATAAAAAAATATTTCGACACTTTCCCAACCATAAAAAAATGGCAGGATGAAACCAAGCTTTTCTCCGCCGAAAACGGATTCGTCGAAAATAAAAACGGCCGCAAGAGATGGTTTGATAAATCACTCAACCAGAAAATAATCTCTGATAACGAAAGGGCGGCCATAAACATGCCCATCCAAAGCCTTGAAGCCGATATAATAAAAACAGCCATGATAAAAACAAACCGCCTCGGTTCGGGAATAAAGCTTATCCTCACCATACACGATGAATTGCTCTTTGAAATTCGTGATGATATTCTAATTGAAGCCGCAGATAAAATAAGAAAAATAATGGAGAACATTGATAAATTTGCGGTACCCCTCAAAGTAGAAGTGAAACACGG
>JAKAHT010000001.1:19535-28926 GCA_021814805.1 bacterium | reverse complement strand
CTTACGGCTATAAGCTGGACGTTCGAAAGTATAAAAAATTTCCTCTCAGACGATAACACGACAAAAAACAAAGAGGACTTGAAAAAACTCACCGATGAGGGTTGGGGCTTATCGAAAAGATCGCTTAAAATAATAGACGATCTCCTTAATGCCGCAAAAATAGAAGAAGGACGGTTTGGATTCAATTTTGAAAAAATAAACCTCGTCGATTTTCTAAAGAGCATAAAAAACTCGGCCGAAGTCATAGCTGATGAGTACGGGGTAAAAATTTTATTTTCTTCAGGAGCTGAAAATTACGAGGTTTATGCCGACCCGACTAAACTGGGGATGGCTGTCACAAATATCCTGGACAACGCCATAAAATACAACGTTAAAGGAGGTAATATAGATATCCTCATCGAACCGGACACGGATACGAGGTTTGTAAGGGTGAGTATTGCCGACACCGGCATAGGCATACCGAAAGAAAACCTTCCTAAAATATTCCAAAAATTCTACCGGAGTGAAAACGCCCAGCACGTTGAACCAAACGGCAGCGGGCTTGGTATGTACATAACAAAAAATATTATTGAATCTCATGGAGGCAAGGTTTTTTTGGAATCCCAAGTCGGCCGAGGAACGACTTTTTGGTTCACCTTACCAACAGATAAAAGTCTATGGCGGGACACAGCCATTGGAAACAAATAAAGATTAAGAAAGCGGTCACCGACAAGAAAAAAGGCAAGGAGTTTTCTAAGCTCTTGGCGGCCATTTCCATCGCCGCCAAATCCGAACCCAACCCGGAATTCAATCCTAGACTTAGAACAGCCGTCAATAAAGCCAAGGAGGTTCAAATACCGCAAGAGAACATAGAAAGAGCGATACAAAAATCAAAAGATTCCTCGCAAAGCCTGGAAGAAATAACGGCGGAATGTTATGGACCGGGAGGTATAGCCATACTAATAGAAGCCATAACAGATAACAGCAATAGAACCATAAATGAAATAAAACTCGTGCTCAAAGATTTCGATGGTAAGTTAGGCGAACCAGGAAGCGTGAAATGGGCCTTTAATAAGAAGATTGATGGTGGGTGGGAATCAAAATTTCCCCAAGAAATAAGTCAGGAAGACGGCGAACGCGTACAGGATATAATCGATAAATTAAACGATTTGAATGATGTCCAAAACGTCTATACCAATGCAAAATCATAAGAAAAACCTCGTCGTGATGGGCATAGACCCCGGCAGCGTAAGGGCTGGCTACGGCATTTTAAAAAAAGAAGGACACAAACTTGTTCATTTGGAAAACGGGCTTATAAAAATAAGAAAATCCGGTGACAACGGAGAAAAGCTTTGTTCTTTGGAAAAAGAACTAAAAATATTAATAAGTAAATACAGTCCGGACATTGTCGGACTAGAGAAACTTTTTGCCTCCAAAAATTTAAAGACAGTCATAGAAGTAGCTGAAGCAAGGGGTGTTATAAGAAAAGTTGTATCCGAAAGCGGAATAAAACTGAAGGAGTTGGCACCTCAGACGGTAAAAATGTCGGTCACCGGAAGCGGCAGGGCCGACAAAAAATCAGTTTCTAAAATGGTCGGTCTTATGCTTAACATCGAAACAAGATTTATAATCGACGACGCCACCGACGCTCTGGCTATAGCTATTGCATCCAGTGATGAAATATGATTAAATGATTTGAAATTTTAGACAAAAGGTCGTGCCTTACCAAAAGTATGACAACTACTGAATTAAAAAAGATTGGTTTGTTTGCGAAGATGTCGGATGGCGACGATGACGACGAATCGGGTTCCGACGACTCATACTTCGGAAACAAAGACGAAAAAGAAGACTTCGAAAAAGAGCTCGGAGAAAATATGGATGAGGACGAAAACGAACTTGAGCTTGACGACGAAGATTTCATAGAAGAAACAGAGGAATAAAAGCAATTAATAAAACCGCACCTTTCGAAAGGTGCGGTTTTATTTTTTAAAGCATTGAAAAAAGCTCCCGAAATAAACGATAATTATAATTAAGACAAATAAATGATTTTCAAAACACGCTCAACCTCGAGCAAAAAGAGGTTATTTTCTACAATTATTCTAATTTCTTTTTCATCACTTGTTGTCATTTTGGCTGCCGCCGTAATTTATGTGGTTATAATAATAAGAACGCTGCCCAGCCCGGATGAATTCCAATTTCACCAATCAAGACAATCAACGAAGATATACGATAGAACAGGTAAGGTGTTGCTTTACGAAATACACGGAGAAGAAAAAAGAACAGTCATACCGTTTTCTGATATACCAACTTACCTAAAGGAAGCTACTATAGCCATAGAAGATTCTAATTTTTATACCCGCCCGGCTTTCGATTGGGAAGGGACATTGCGGGCTTTAATCGCTGACATAAAAGCCGGCGGACCCGTCCAGGGAGGCTCAACCATAACCCAGCAACTCGCCAAAAACATATTCTTAACCCCCCAAAAAACAATCGACAGAAAAATAAAGGAACTTATTTTGGCAATAGAATTGGAATCAAAATATTCCAAAGATCAAATACTTAACTATTACCTAAATCAAATACCCTATGGCTCAAACGCCTATGGAGTGGAGGCGGCCAGCGAAACATATTTCAATAAACCAGCCAAAGATTTAGATTTGGCGGAGTCGGCTGTTATAGCAAGCTTACCAAAAGCTCCATCATACTATTCCCCTTGGGGAGATCACCTAAACGACCTTTTAACTAGACAGGGTTATGTTTTGGATAGGATGGCTGGGCTGGGTTATATAACAAAAAACGAGGCTAGCGAAGCCAAATCTGAGAAACTTAATTTTGCTCCACCATCCTTAGGATCAATAAAGGCGCCACATTTCGTTCTGGCGGTCAAGGATTATTTAATAAACAAATACGGGGAAGATATGGTATCAAACGGCGGATTGAGTGTGATAACCACACTTGATTGGAATGTTCAAGAAGCGGCCGAAGAAGCCGTTAAAACGGGTGCGGCTAGGAATAAGGATCTCTATAACGGATCTAATGCGGCTTTGGTCGCCGAAGACCCAAAAACCGGCCAAATACTGGCCCTTGTCGGATCAGCCGACTACTTTGACGAAAGCATAGATGGTAATTTTGATATGCCTCTTCAAGGATTAAGACAGCCGGGCTCCAGTTTGAAACCTTTTGTTTATTTAAAAGCTCTCGAAGACGGCTATCCTCCTAATACTGTTGTGTGGGACGTGCCGACAGAATTCGTACCAAACAATCCTTCCTGCCCGGCTATTCCTAATTTCAACGACAATTCTCAAGACTATAGACAAAACTGCTTTCACCCCCAAGACTTCGAAAATTTTCAAGGACCAGTAACTTTCGAACAAGCCTTACCAGAATCAATAAACATACCGGCAGTAAAAGTGCTTTATTTGGTGGGCCTTCAAAACGTACTAGATTTACTTCATAACTTCGGGATAACAACACTAAACGATCCCTCAAGATACGGTCTATCACTCGTCTTAGGAGGAGGAGAAATAAAACTAATAGACTTGGTCAGGGCTTACTCGGTCCTCTCTCAAGAAGGTATAAATCATTCCCAATCAATGGTCTTGGAAGTCGATGATTCAAACGGAAACGTTCTCGAAAAATACCAAGATAACTCAAAAACAGTTGATTCTCCTACATATATAAGATGGATAAATCAGATACTGTCCAGCACCGAATACAGATCCTTCCTTTTGGGCTCCAGCTTAAAATCAACAATATTCCCCGGATACGATGTGGCTCTAAAAACAGGCACAACAAACGATTATAGAGACGCTTGGGCTATTGGGTATACACCTTCTTTGGTAGTCGGCGTATGGGCTGGAAATAGCGATAATACAGCCATGCAAAGGCACGGATCGAGTATTTTGGCGGCCGTACCTATATGGAGCGATTTCTTAAGTAAGGTTCTACCAAACTATCAACCAGAATCATTCACGCCGCCGGATCCTTTATCTCAAGTTACTAAACCAATGCTAAACGGTGAATACGTTAACACAGTGAACTACCAAGGCAGTTCCTACCCCCAAGTTCACTCAATACTTTATTATGTGGACAAAAATAATCCTTTGGGACCGATTCCAAGCAATCCAGCTAACGATCCTCAGTTCTTAAACTGGGAAACTGGAGTATCCGATTGGGCGTCAAAAAACCTCTCTAATTTCTACAACTACAACAAGAGCTTGCCTATAGGAATAACCCCCGACATAGAAACAAACCCCGGCACCATAACAATAAACAACATATCACCACAAAACGGCAGTTTCATAAGCAACCAAATAAATATCTCAGCTGACCTGTCATCTCAAAAACAACTAACCAGCGTGAGCGCTTATCTTAACAATTCCCTATTAAACCTGACTAATATTAGCGGCAATTCATACCACTACTCCTTAAGTTCTCCTCTTAAAAATCTAGAATCTCAAAATACTTTGAAAATAATAGTAACTGATGCGGATGGCAACCAAAACTCAGCAACAATAATACTCTATCATTAACCCTTAATAGGCATCACTACATAACTAACTCCCTTGTCCTTTTGATCTTGAATTTGAGCCGGCTTATCCGAAGAATTAACACCTAAATCGATGTTCTGATTCTTGTATATTTTCAATCCATCCAGTAAATAACGCCAATTAAAAATAACTGAAAAATCTTCCCCCTTTATTTTAGCCGGTACTTTATATCTACCTTCCCCTAAAGAGCTGTCAGACGAAAATATTTCCAAAAATTTACCACCTTCTCCGGACTTCAAATTGACATCGTTAGCTTTTCCTGAAAAAGTACTAACCAATCTTATGGCATTCAAAAACTCATCTTTTTCCAAAGACACTTCTGTTTTAAACGATTTTGGTATGACGGCTTTATAATCGGGGAAATTACCGTCTATTATTCTGGATATTATTTTTTCTTTTTCCGTCTCAAAAAGAACCTGGTTGGAATCTACAAAAACTGACAACTCATCAGCACCATTAAACATTTTAACCACTTCCTGAACCGTCTTTATTGGGATAATGATGGAAAAATCACCGGTTTCAGAACTGAAAGCACTGCTTAATACCTTAATTTCAGTCAATCTAAAACTGTCAGTACCCACGAAAATAAGCCCTTCGTCTGATTTATTTACATAAACACCACTTATTTCAGGTCTGATAGTTGAATACTGGACTGATACCGATGTGTTTTTTAAGGCATCTTTTAATATCTCTGTCCTTATTTTTAAACTTTTATTTAAATTACTTATTTTGGGAATTATCGGGAATTCCTTTGGGTCTTCGTCTTGTATAAAACCCTCATAATTGTCCGAACTTATTAATATTTTTGTTCCTTTTTTTTCTATCGTTACCCTCTCGGCGCTCAAATTCCTAACAACAGAATTAAATACAGAGAACGGGACGGCCGCTTCTCCTTCATCTATCACCTTACCGGATGTCTCGTGTTGAACAGCTATTTCCAGATTAGTGGACATGAAGGTTATTTTTCCGTCCAAAGCCTTAATTAAAAAATTTTTAAGTATGGGTAAATTTAAATTTTCACCTATAGCCCTTTCAATACTCCCTAATGCTTCTAATAAGTTTGTTTTTAATATAATTAATTTCATAGTAATAGTAGTTGTGTTTGTGGAAATGTGGATAAATTTATTCTTGCTTTATTTATGCCGGTTTTTTCTGTTTATTTTTTAGATAGGTTGTGGATAATAATTTCCTTAATGTGTAAAACTTTTAATTTTTTATTTAATTGGTTAAAAATTATAAAAGTTATCAACATAATTTCTACATCTTATACAACCTTTCTTTTATTAAAACTATTTTTTGATTAAGTGCTGGGTTTTGGTTTATTTCGGAAGAAATTTTTTCACAAGCATGTATGGCCGTAGTGTGGTCTCTTTTGCCTAATTTTTCTCCTATGTGGGGGTAGGACATTTTTAAGGTATCTCTCATTAAAAACATGGCTATTTGCCTCGGCTCGACAATTTCCTGTTTGCGGCTTTTATTGGTCATGTCGCTTGAAGGCACTTCAAAGAATTCAGCTACCACTCTTATGATATCATTAGCAGTGATATTTTTCGGAGTCACTTGTATAGCCTCACTTATAATTTCATCAAGTTTTTTGTTGTCTATTTTTTGATTTTTGTACTGTTGGTAAAAAATAACCTTATTAAAAACGCCCTCCAACTCCCTCATATTTCTCTGGACTTTGGAGGCAATTTGTTCCAAAATGCCATCTTCGACGAATATGCCCTGATTTTGTGCTTTGGTTTTTAATATAGCCAGCCTCATTTCGTAATCTGGATAGGTTATGTCAGCTATCATCCCGCCCTCAAATCTGGATCTTAGACGCTCCTCAAGTGTGGGTATGGCTGTTGGGGGTCTATCAGAGGAAATTATTATTTGTTTGTTGTTTTCGTATAGAGTATTGAAAGTATAAAAAAACTCTTGTTCGGTGGCCGCCTTCCCTCCTATAAATTGAATATCATCTATAATGAGCACGTCGACGTCCCTGTATTTTTTCTTCATATCCTCGGTTCTTTTGTTTCTTAGGGCCCAAACAACATCATTTATAAATTTTTCCGAGGATATATAAAGAACGCTTATAGAATTATTGTAGTGTTCTATTATTTCATTCCCTGTGGCTTGTAGGAGGTGTGTTTTCCCCAATCCTACGCCGCCGTAAATAAAAAGAGGATTATATTTTTTTCCTATACTTTTTATTATCGCCTGAGAAGCTGCGGTGGCTAGTTCATTGGACGAACCGATAATGAAATTTTTAAAAGTATATTTAGGATTAAGGTTTGTTTTGGGGTCTGTTTTTACATCTATCAAAGATGATTGGGATGTCTCATTGGATGTTTTTTTGACATCTTTAATCTCGTTCAAGGAATCTTTGTTTTGACTAACAACCACGTAGTCCAAGTTTTTTATTGATCCCTCTAGGTTTCTTATGGAGGTTAGAATTATCTTGTGATATCTGTTTTTTACCCATTCTTTGGCAAAGTTGTTGGGTAACCCGACCAATCCTACTCCTTGTTTCTTATCGAGACTTACTAATTGGCTGTTTTTAAGCCAGGTTAAGAAATTTGGCTTGGATATTTGGAGCTCTATTTCTCCTAAAACATTTTTCCAAATTTCTTTTTCGTTCATTGTTTTGTTTCAGAAATAAAACCTTAAGGTTTATGATAAATGTATTTAAAAAACTTGCAACATTGCATCAAGCACCCCTTTGTGCTTTAATTGTGGATTAGTTGTTGATATCTTTTAATGGTAGCTTAAAATCCGGTCGTTTTTGGTTTATAATACATAAAAATGTCGAGAACTTATCAGCCTAAGAAAAAAAAGAGAAAAAGGACTCACGGCTTTTTAAAGAGAACTAGAAAAAGCCCCACTGTTTTGAAGAGCAGAAGAAGAAAAGGAAGGAAAAGATTAACCGTCTAAAGTGTTTGTTTTTGTAAAAAAGAAGAAAGAAGGCGGCAAATCTATTATTGCAGTTGGGAAGAGTGTTTCTAAAAAAGCCACAGAAAGAAACCTTATTAAAAGAAGAATAAGGGCCGTTTTAAGATCTGCCAAAAACAGCCCCGCCTCATTGTTTGTTGTTGCTAAGCCGGGGGTGCTTAGTTTAAACTTTAATGAGTTAAAGAAAGAAATAGAAAACCAAATTAACGAATTAACCAAATGAAATTATTTATAGACACCTATATTTCTTCGCCACTTCTCGGCGTTTTAATTTTCATATACAACAATTTAGCTTTTCATGATTTGGGATTGTCGATAATCATGCTCACGGTAGCCATAAGAATAGTTTTACTCCCCTTCTTTTATAAAGGAGCCAAAGATCAGACGATAATGCAGAAGCTGCAGCCCTTCATAAAGCAAATCCAAGAGAAGCACAAAAACGACAAGGGTAAGCAGGCCGAAGCGTTAATGGAGCTTTATAAAAAACATAAGATAAATCCCTTTTCCAGCATGCTGCTTTTAATAATTCAACTGCCGATATTTATAGCTCTTTTTGACCTATTTACCAATCAAATAAAAAAAATAAACCTGGTTTCTCCGACATTTTTGGGTCTTTTTGATTTGACGACCAAAAATTGGACGGTGGTTGTGCTAGCGGCCATTCTTCAATATTTCCAGACAAAATCTATGCTTGGCAAGCAAAACATATCGGGGGCCGCGGGACAAATGCAGAAGGTGATGGCTTTTGTGGGACCGCTTATCACTATCTTAATATTGGGCAATTTACCTTCAGCCATAGGTCTTTATTGGTTGGTTTTCACAGCTTTCTCTTTCGTTCAGCAAGTTTATATAAATAAAAGCATAACCTCCATAAACATTGATTCCGAGGCGACCAAATCCTGACGGGGGTTGAAAAGGAGCTTAAAATAAGCAATAATTAAAGACTAAAAGATGGATATTTCAGAGTTTACAAAAAAATTCTTCGGCCTTATGGGTTTTGAGGACATAGAAATCAATGTAGATGAGGACGTGAGAAAAATATCCGTAGTCGTCGATGATGAATTTTTCAGGTCTCAGATACCGAATATTCTTCAACCGACAGAGCATCTAATGAATTTGGTTTTAAAGCAAGATAAAAAACCTCCTTATGTCGTGGATATGAATTATTACCGCCGTGAGAGAGAAAGGTTAATAATAGAGTTGGCTAAGGCCGGGGCTAAGAAAGCTAAAATTTCCAAATCGGAAGTTTCGTTGCCCCCGATGAATTCTTACGAAAGAAGATTGGTTCATGTGGAAATAGCTTCCAATCCGGATTTAAAAACAGAAAGCATGGGCATGGGTAAGGAAAGACACATAGTCATAATACCCATAAAAGATAATTAATAATTACTGACTGGGCAGAGAAAGTTTGTAGAGTGATTTATCGTAACGGTTTACAAAGTAAATATTCCCATTTTTTAAGTTGACCTCCCTGGCATCTATCATGGGTATTCCGGGTGTGCCGCTTATTATGATTGTTTTGGTGTTCTGATTCGCGAAGTTGTAGTTATAAAGAAGATCTATTGAATAAAACGCTTTTTCCAGATAATCGTCGGGAGTCGTCACTTGAGGTGTAATGTTTTCCGGAGAAAAACAGTAGACATTGGAGGATGAGGAATTGGCCGACAAATCGCATTTGTCGGGTAATGAAACAAAGGGAAGCGTATAAGGCACGAGGGTTGAGGAGTTAACTATGGAAAACATCCCGGAAGAATAAGAGTATATGAGAGAACCGTCTTCCGACAGTCCGGCATAGAGGCCGGAAGCTGGCTCGAAAACCATATTCATCGAATTATTTTTCAAATTTATCTCCCAAACGCTGCTTTTATACAGAGCAGATGGCTTTTCCGTTATGATGAGTGTATTGGGGGAAGAAAATTTCATATTGA
>JAKAHT010000001.1:13513-19435 GCA_021814805.1 bacterium | reverse complement strand
TATTTAGGGGTATGGTTGGTTTTGGAACAAAAACAGTCCAGACGAAATAAAGAATCAGGCCGATTACCAAGACCGCGCCCGCGTATATGAATATTTTATATCTTTGTTTCATGTTTTATTGGGTGTAGAGGGCCATATGGATGTGGTCCTCTTTTTCTAAATAGCTTCCGCAGCCGAAAATTATCTGCTGGTTGGCTGCTATGGAGCAAATCGCCTTAACTTGTTGTTTTATGGCCGCCAGATTGTTTTGGATGTAGCTTTTTAAACAAGACGTGTCCCTAAGGTCAAAAACAGGCAATCCGTAGCCATGTGTTTGGTGTCCGACTTCTGTTCCTCCTGTTACCACTACCCCGTTATCTGAATTGGCCGGGCATCCGGAATTTTTTTGCAAGTTTATAATGAATTGGATCGCATACTCGGGCATTCCAGAAAGACTGGTGCAGCTCGCATTGCTTATGTCATAACAATTTCCACTGCTCGATACTTTGACCCCGGCATTTTGAAGTTCGGCTAATTTTTGATTGTTGTCGTTCCAATAGTCACTCGTCATTGTTGATGTCGGGAAAGATAGAACGGGAGCTGAAGGCGGCGTGAGCTGTATTAAATTGGGATTGACCGTTCTTAAGACTATATAAGCTCCAAAAAGAAGCACCAACCCGAACAAGGCAGATGTTATATAGCTTTTACCCTCCTTTTCTTTATCAACGCTGCCCGAGATCGATATGTATATAGCTCCGAAAATTATCATCCCGACCGCCAATATCCCTCCTATACCTAAGGCAAATGCATAAAGCTGTTGAATGTAACCCTGAAGGGTTGTTTGATCCGGAGAACAGTTGCCGTTTTGGTCAGTGAGAAGACAAGGGGGGGAATTATATAGTTTTAAATCTACGGCCGAAGATATGCTGGGCAGGAGTATGATGAACACAAAGAAAGCCAAAATTATTGTTTTTTTTCTATTTGACATATAAGTTTGTTTTTTCTTCGGCAAATTCATAACCATTGGCAGAGTTTTCCACATAAACGTCTATTCCGATAGGTTGAGAAGAGGCTTGGCCTATGTTTAATGATAACGAATTGTCGTTTGATTGGTCAGTTTTTTGAAAGCCGTTTATGGTCCAAGAAAACAATAAGTCATTGAAAGAAGATATGTTGAAGAAATATGGAATAACCTCAAGATTGATTGTGGAATTTTGCTGCACCACCTTAGCCGGATAAGGGGATTTTATTACGGCCAGATAATCAGATATGGGTATGTTGGTTGATGCCGACACGTTTTGATCGGGCATTTGTATGTTGACCATTACTGTGTGATAATTGCCGGCTTTTTTGGTAACTCTGAAGTCTGCTTGATAAGATCCGCTGCCACCAGTCAAAAAACTTCCATCTAAATACCAAATTATTGGTACGCCGGACAAGTCCACAATCTTTTGATTTTTGGTCAGTACTACGGAAAGAGATACGTCCGTGCCGTTGGTTGGTAACGCCTTGCCCGCAAAATCGGAAGGGTAATAATTATTAGCGTGCCACGTTATGACAGCCGAGTAGTTATTCCCCTGGCTAGTTGTCTGGGCTTCGGCGACCACAAAGACAGACAGGAATATTAATAAGAATATGTAAATGTATTTTTTCATAGTTTACTTGCTATATTTATGGCTTTGCCGGCCGGTGTGGCATTCATGAGTTTGGAGGCCTTCTTGTTGTTAGTTATAAAAACGGTAACGAGCCAGGCAGCAGTCCTTAGAGGGAGTCCGCTTATTATGGGTATAGAATCGAAAATGCTGCCTACGAGGAATGTCAGGTTCTTTATCTTTTTTACGAATAAATAAAATTGTACGAAGAAAGTTACCATTAAACTTATAGCCGAAAAGAGCAATGATATGGGCAGTAGGACCACTTGTCCTACCACCGGTACGGCCTCAGCCATAGTTCCCAGCATCTCTGTAAAATCAACGAACATCAAAAGCGGAGTTATGATAAGGATTTCTCCCCAACCTATTTTAGGAGCGTCTCCGGCAATTTCATCGCCCGCTTTATCTATGTCGCTATTAAGTTCTTCTAATTCGTTTTTGTCCTCGTCCATAATGTTTATAATCCTTTAGTTTCCAATATTTGTTCAGGATTGGTCGTGACAATTTGATCTTCCGTATAAGAAGCGATTATCTTTATGGCTGCGTGTTTCAACCCCGCGAATATGAGCCCTTCTCCGACGGCCGCTTCCAAGAGAAGCGCCGACTCGCCTTCGGTCAGGTTAAAAGCCTTGTTTAATGAGTCAATACTTGAAGGCGACTGTTTGAGAAGAAGTTGCATGGCGGAATTGGTGACTATCGGACGTCCATATTCGGATTTAAGAAAGTCATCTACGTCCTGGGTTATGGTCGTCACCCCCAGATAATATTTTCTGGCCCTCTTAACCAACCCAAACAAGAAAGAAGCGCTGTCTTTGTATTTCATCATCCACCAAGCTTCGTCTATGACTAAGAGCCTGGATTTTAAGGAGGATCTCACGAGATTCCACACGAAGTTCAGGACTATATACATGGCTATCGGTCTCAATTCTTCTTCTAAATCCCTTATTGAAAAAACTATCAAACGGTTTTTTATATCGACATTCGTCGGGGCATTGGTGAATCCGGCATAAGAACCATGAGTAAATCTATCGAGTCTTTGAGCCATTCCCTGCCCCCCCTCAGTGTTTTGGAGTATGGTTTGAAGATCTTCAAGGAGCGGAGGGTTTAGTTCTTTTAGTGTGCCGAAGTTTTCGGCCGTTATATCCCTAGAGGTATATGTTTCTGTTATGGCCCTGTCGAGAAGAGCTTCTTCTTCTGGAGTGACTTCTCCAAGCATGAGTTTTATGAGTCCGGTGATGTTTAAGATATGAGATTTAAAAACGTCAGCCGGCTCTTCTCCTTCGGGGATTATCGGTATATCGAAAGGATTGATATGATTCTTGGATGTTAAAGATATCTTGAAATAACTGCCGCCTATCGAGTCGGCCAGGTTTTGGTATTCGTTCTCCGGGTCTATGACTATAACATCGGTGCCGACCATAAGCGACCTCAGTATTTGGAGCTTAGTGGCGTAGGATTTACCCGATCCGGATTTGGCAAAAACAACCATGTTAGCGTTTTCAAGAGAAAATCTGTCGAATATTATAAGAGTGTTGTTTTGCATGTTTATTCCATAAAGTATGCCCGTCTCCGATGTTAAGTCGGCCGAAGTGAAGGGGAAAATTGAAGAAGCCGGGCCGCTGTTTAATGGGGTTCTTACTTCCAGCTTATCTTCGGCTATAGGCAATACGGAATCGAAGCCGTCTTCTTGTCTGAAGAGGGCCGGTTTTATATAAACCAACCTACTTTCCAATGTATTTGTTACCTCGCTTTCTATTTTATTCAATTCTTCAAGCGTCGAAGCATAGATGGTCAAGTAAACCCCCACTTCGAATAATTTTTCCCTGGCCTGCTGCAGAGCGTCTCTCAGGTTTTCTATATCTTGATAAGCGGTTTCCAAAACTGGATCTCTGACCACCCCCTTTTCCTGTTTTTCTGTTATTTCAGCTTCAATTTGAGCGACTTTTTTTCTGAGATTTTTCAGGGCCAAAGACGTATCCATGGGGTGTATGAAGATTGATATATCCATCATGGTCGGCGTGTTTATTATCGGAGAAAACCAGCCGGTCGTTATATATCTCGGGTAAGTAAATATGAAAAGCGTTTTGGCGTAATAATCCCCTATTTTTATGTAATTGGTGTTTATTTCCACTCCCGAGGGGGCTATCACATTGAACAGATCTTCTTCTCCCGGTTTGTAAGCTTTTGGTATTTGTATTTTCATTTAGCAAGATTCATTCCCTTTTTCTCTACCAGCTGGGGATTGTATAAATTATAAAATAATTCCGTGAGCTCATCATCTTCCATTGGTATGGCTTTCAAGCCCATCTGAGTCAGGCCGCTTATCACCCCCTCAGCCCTGTTCCTTAGTTGTTCCAAATTTTCCTGTATCCTTACGCCTTCCTCCGGAGTAGGTATTTTTTTGTCGCCGGACGGTTTTTTAAAAAAGCTTAAAATTCCTCCAGCTGCCCCGGAAACGTCCGCCGTCGAATCGTAGGGGACGACAACGAAGAAATTTTTGCTTATTATGGCGTTTTGTTCCACAAAAGATTTTATGAAATTTATATATTCGTCTATTTGGATTTTTAACAGCTCGTTTTCTTCGTTCTTTTTTCTCTCTTGCATGTTATCCAGATACTTTTGTATGTTCACTTTTCTGGAGTGAATGAAAAACTGTGTTCTAAAATCTAGTGAATTCAAAAATTTTTGGAAAGTGGCTATTATGGCGTTTTGTTCACCTTCCGACTTAAGGTCGAAGTTTATTCCTCCCACCACTATGACTTGCACTAAGCCGCCGTTCTTTAGGTAGACGGTGCCGTCCTTTATTTTCTTTATCTCAACCAGGTTTTGAGTTGGCAAATTAGTCTGAGCCATACGTTATAAATGATATCAATAGTCTATCCTCTTAGCTACCTTTCTCTCTCCGGTAAGATAGGTTACGACCTCGTATTTGTCCTCCTCGTTTTCTTTGGGCTGATCCTTGCTCAAAACTCTTCCAACGGAAACTTTGAGGGCTAGTGATTTTAATCTCTCTCCTATGCCCATTTTCTTCCTTAAGTTTTCTAAATCTTCATCGCTGAGTTCCAGGGTGGTTTTAGCCACTTGCCTCTGCCAGGTATAAACTCTGGAGGAAAACAGGAATCTAACAACCGATCCCAGGACTTTCGTCATGTCTTGGCCGTTTATCTTTACGAAAGCCAGGGCGATGCCGGCACCGAAAGCAATAAACGTCACAATAACCCAAAGAAAAACATTGAATAAGTTATAAGCTATGAAACTCACCGCTCCAGCTCCGGCCAAATAAAAAAACTGTATCAGAGTGAGCGGTCCCACTATTTTTGGTTTTTGTTCTATGAATTGGGGTACTTGAAACTCCATTAGTTATTATTTCTTAAATCTATGATATTGCCTTCTATTTTCGGTCCGGACATCTTGTTTTCTTCTTCTTTTGTTACAATTTCCCCGGGTTCTTCTTTTTTTACCTGTGTCTCGGGGGGCGTATTTATCCTTATTGGGCTTGCTAAGGGCTCTTCTTTTAGAAATTCCCCTCCTTGGTAGAACGGAGAAGGAGTAGATCGACTCTCCATATAATGGACAACCTTTTTCTTGTTGTTGTCCGGTATTTCCACCTCGGCTTTTATGGTTCTTTGAGGAACTGGGCTTGCTACGGTATCTTTTTTTGTTTTAAAGAATCCGAATGAAAATGAGGGTATGGTCTTATCCATTTTGTTGCCTAAAACATTTTCTTCTTTTGGTTTTTCTTGGAGTATAAACGGACTCGGTCCGGATTCTTTTTTAAATTCCGGCTCCGGCGCACTTCTTATTATCGGTATTTCCTCGGTTATTTCCTCGGTTTCTTTTTGTGGTTCAGGGCGTATCGTTCTTTTTACTTCTTCCGGTTCGAAGTCGCTTTTAAGTCCCAAAGATTTTATGTCCGCGGCGTCTTCTGTTTTTATTTCGCTTATATCCACCCCCCACCTGAAAAGCGGATATCTTTCGGATTCGAGTATCCTTTCTTTTACGGCTTTAGCCACCGAGGCGGCTATTTTTTTTCCTATGCCCTGTTCAGAAAGCTCGTCTATAAAATAGTGAGCCGGTGTTTCTTTGACTATCAAATCATAAAAGACTCCCGGTATGAGAGTTGGGTTTGATATCATAGCGTCGCTTCTTATCTCGTCCAATATCTCATCCACCCTTTCGGAAAACAGGCTGTCTTTTATTTGTTGGGGTACGTCTCCTATATCCATTGATTTTATGCTTCTTCTCCGCCTTTATCCGTATCCAAATGTTTTTTGTAAACGTTTTGCCAAGT
>JAKAHT010000001.1:12184-13413 GCA_021814805.1 bacterium | reverse complement strand
TCGCTTGAAAACTTCTTATTGTTCTTGTAGGAGTTGTCTATTTGATCTTTGGATTTTTCTTTGGCGTTCAAAGAGGCTCCAGCCAAACCCCTGAAGGCCGCTCCCAAAACAGGTATCTTTCCGGCTCCGCCTTCGGCCCATCTTTCAAATACAGATTTACCTTCTTTATCGCCTTTGGCGCCGGTTGTGAGAAGTCTGTTGCCCAAAGCTCCGGCCCGCCCGGCTGTTTGGTTCTTGGCGAAGCTTTTGGCTTTATTACCGGCACTTTTAGCTAAACCGTATACAGCTCCGGCTCCGATGATACCCATACTGTTCGAAGCTATGAGCCCGCCGACCAAGAAACCAACCAATATGAGCATATTGACCGTCTGGGAAACAAATCCAGCTATGAACGTCGGATTGTTACCAGCAGTCGAACTTTGATTTATTATGCTGTCCGCTATGTTCCCTACTTTGGTGGCGGTGGCCAATGTTAAATAAAGGAAGAATGACAAAAAGGGTGCGACGAAGGCCCAGTGCATAAATTTACTCCACCACTGCTTCGCCATGCCGCCCAAGCCGCCCACAGGAATAACGCCGAAAAGCCAAGGCATCGGCGCAACGGCCATAAGAAAAGCCAGCCACACAAACCTCGTGAGGAGCATCAAGGCTATAGCAAGAAGAGTAAGGCCCATAAGGAAGGTGAAAGCGGCGACAAAGAAGGAGCTTGCGGCCGCAACAAAATTGGTCGTGAGAGATATGGAGAGGCCCTGTATTTTTTGCGTATTTACCGACAACAGGTTTTGAGGATTGAAAGCGTTGGTCAAAGTTGTTCCTATATCAAGAGATTGGGACCATGAACCGTTGCCGATGGATCTGTCTATG
Organism: bacterium; assembly: GCA_021814805.1. GTDB lineage: Bacteria > Patescibacteriota > Minisyncoccia > UBA6257 > GWB1-50-10 > JAKAHT01. Next base: position 12,549 of record JAKAHT010000001.1, on the reverse strand, counting down.
AAAAATTTTGTTACAACATTCGTGAAATCCAGTATGGCTCCGCCGATGGTCAAGCTGAAGTTTACCAGAATGGCGGCGGCTATCAGTTTCGGCAGCATTTTTTGGGCGCCGTACTGATCTATTCTCAAGATGGTCATAAAGGCCATTATGATGAGGGCCAAAACAAAGCCCAGATTGGCTATATCCCTCGTTATTTGCCATCCGCTTTGGACTATGGGCAGTTGTATTAAATAGTTATTTAAGTCGAATGTGGTGTTTATGAGCACCGATCCCAAATAAATCAATACGCCGGCTATAAATCCAAAGACCTGGTTTATTAATTGGACTATCCATAACACTGTCTTCGTGACGGCGTTTCCCGCAGC
>JAKAHT010000001.1:0-12084 GCA_021814805.1 bacterium | reverse complement strand
TTAAGTCGAATGTGGTGTTTATGAGCACCGATCCCAAATAAATCAATACGCCGGCTATAAATCCAAAGACCTGGTTTATTAATTGGACTATCCATAACACTGTCTTCGTGACGGCGTTTCCCGCAGCGTCCGACGGGGCGGTACCCAGCGCTTCTTGTACGCCGGTGTTTATTTGGGCAGACATGGCATTTCCGGTGAAAGCGTAATTCACACCGTAGTCGAATAATTGGCTTAAAAAGCTGTAATTGCTTTGTTGGGCATGAGCCGTGTTCAGCGGAACTATTTTTATAAGTAAAGCGACGGTCATAATTATAATTGCCGCTTTCACTAGTTTTTTATTTTTAACAATCCGTCCCATTGCTTAAGGATTTAATATTTGAAGCCTGTTTTGAATGCCGGGAAGCTGTTGAAGAAGCCCCTGGAATCCGTTTATGCCGACTTTGGTTAACTTATTTATTATGGCTCTCTGTATTATGTCTCCGATATCGGTAAGGTCCTGTGCGTTTATGAGAGACTGCACATCAACTTGGGAAGTTTGTTCGGCTAAGCCGGCGGCAATGTTCCCGGGTTGGGTTATTTCCGAACTGACGCACTCATAAAACATGGTATTGTTGGCGTCTGAAAATACGCGCCCTCCGGAAATATAAGCGCTGTCTTTGATGTTTGCTTGAGCATCAGAGGGTACACCGTTTGAAGTGTCAACTGGGCTGCCTTCATAATAAACTCCGTTGACGAGCTCGATATTCTTTCCTTGAGGTATGCCCGATGCGGCATAAACAGCCGCCATGTTCGTAGGCACTTGAGTAAATTCATTCCATTGAGTGCAGATATATTTATTTCTATATCCATTACCCTGGTTCATTTCGTTTTGTACCGCCGACTGGACATTATTGGCCGTGTCTTGGACCATTCCCTGGAGTTGAAGAGAGGCTCCGTAGTAATTGTTTTGAGGCATCCATATTTCCTGATATCCCAACCAGCCGCCGCTTCGGAAGTTGGTGTAAAAATCCTGTATGTTTCCGACCACCTGATTCAGGGTACAGCTTGTTTGTTCGTAGAATGGATTTGATTGCCGATCAACGGTCGGTATATCAGCCGTCACAGCCAATCGAAAAGGTTGGCAAAGTTGCGGCGCAACCTGTGATATTAATCTGTCGACAGCTGTTAGTCCCGCATCAGCCAACGATTTCCATGGTTGGGAAAAATATTGAGGAGGATTGACTACAATTTTTCCATTGGAAAATTGAATGCCGCCACCCTGTATCCAATCGACAGTTTGGGAAGTGAACTGATAAAGCAGAGATCTTTTTATTGTTTCCACTGTTTGTTTCAAGAGGAGATTACATTGAGATCTGGTTTGGTCTATTATCTCCTGGGTTTTTTGCTCTTGGATGGCTTTTTCCTGAAGTTGCTGGACTACCTTAAGTTGTTCCTGTGTATTTTGGTCGTTCACTGGTACGGATTGAGTTACGCCTCCTAATTGAAGTATTGACCCCATTTGTTTAGCCGTATCCCCCAATATGCTTATGCCAACCTGGGCCAGCTGTTCTGACGCTTCTTTGGTTATCTGGTTCATTTGGTTTTGAACCTGCTGTTTCAAGGGATTGCCGAACGTATTTGTGAAAGCTTGCTGTAGCCCGGAGCTCGTAAAGAGATTTTGTAAATCCGAGAAAGTCGGATTGTTTCCTAAAAGTCCTGTCAGAAAAGTCGACGTGCCTAAAATATCCGTCAAATTTATATGGATGTTGCTGAACTGGCTTTGAAGATTGGCTATCACCCGGTCCGTCACTTCGCGTTGAATATTTTGGGCCAATGTGCTGAAGCTTGCGTTCATGGCCGTATAAGCTCCGTATTTGGCGGCAATTTGGGCGGCGGCCAAACAAGCTTCGGTTCCTTGAGGTTGCTGGCTCGAAGTGACTCCTGTCGTGGATCCGGTAGTCTGACAAGTCCACCCTAAAGTGTTGCCTTTGCCGTACTCCGGCGAAGAAGAGGCTATGGTAAAAGTCCAGGTTGAAGGATTTAAAGTGGCATCGATTGTTCCCGGGTCAGTCGAGGTGCTGAAGGCCGGGTCTCCGGGGAGGACGGAAAGTTTTGGCGGGGCGACTTGAAAATCTCCAGAGCTTACGGAATTTCCGTCGGACCACTGGAGTATCCAGCTATTAGCAAGGCCACTGCAGGAACTGGCTTTTGCAGTGTTTAAAATAACCTGTCCTGGAAATGCTCCGGTTGAAATGAGGAGCGAAAGTCCCAAAAAGATTGTCGTTATTTTAAATAAGAGCTTCATCTTTTATTTTTTGATTTATCTCCGCTTTCACTTCTTGAAAAGCTTTATCAAATTCGGAAGGCGACGCTTGATAAAGAGCTATCATAAATCGAATCGGGTCGTCATTGGCTTTTGACAACGACTCGAAGATATTTTTCTGATGGATAAGCAAAGAAAGAAGATCTTTGTGTATCTTGACCCAGGAAGGCGGCACCTTTATTTCTTCAAGAAGAGCTATGGTCGTATTTAAATTTTGAGCCGAAGCGGAAAACAGCGATTGGAGAGAATTTTGGTCTTGATTGTTTTGAGGACCGGACGAAAAACTGGGAAGATTTGACATGACCTGATTGACATAAAGGACATAAATCCTTTGGGCGTTTTTAGAATCGTCCGTCCCAACGGTTATATCAGAATCCTTAACAACCTCGGTCGAATATTCCTGGTCTATTATTTGGGATATGGTCTTTTCCACATCGGAAGAGTCCGGGGGCAAAATGCTCGGCTGCCCATTTCCTTGATACAGGTTGTTGCTTATGGCGTTTGAAAATGTCTTATTGGCGAAATCGAGGGTTAGATTTTCCAATTGATTAGCTTGAAAAACCAAGCTTGGATCAGGTTTCTTGTCCTGTCCGCCGCTAGCTATTTTTACCACAAAGTTTCCATCTTCCCCGTTTTTGCCGGTCGGAGCGAACATGAGATAGCCGCTTACAGAAAGGGACAAAATAAGTACGGCGAAGCTTAAAATTTTCTTCTTTTTTTTGTTCAGATTCAATTTCATTGTAACTGAAAAGCGCAGGTAGAATATTGCCTGATTTTATTATACAACATCTTCGCGGCTATCTTAAATTTTAAGGAGTGTTTTTACTTAAGGAAGAAGAGAAGTGCCCATAATCGTAACCTGAAAGGCAATGCCGGCCGGCGCCGGAGGCGGCGTTGTTGTGAAACAAGGGACCGGAGCCGAGAGATAAAGTCCTAATGCCCACACAGTCGGGAGAACTGTCTGGTATTTATAAAGAGAAGTTGTCGGGGTTATCACTATCATAACCGGCATTCCTCCTACTTGGATCATTGTCGGCGGAGACGGAGGGGCGCCACAAACTATTCCGACTATGGGAGTAGCTGTTATTTTTCCTCCAAAAGGAGTGGTGAGTCCGAAAGCTGACGCCGAATTCAAATTCAACAACAAATAAGAAAAAGAGAAGAAAAAGAAAACGAATATTAACGGTATTTTTTTACTCATCGATATTATTATACACCACTTTGCAAAGTTGTTTTATGTCTTCCAGCGATAAATTTTGCGGCCGGTTGCTAGGATCGATGCCGATTTTTTTCATTTTCGAAATGAGAGCATTCTTATCAATAAGGAACGCTGCGCCGGATGTTAAATTGTTTAATATCGTTTTTCTCGGCTGCTTGAATAGGTGCCTTACGAATTGATAATAAGATTCATGTTCACCGGTGTTTTCAAGCGGTGTGATGATTATGACGGCTGAATCGACTTTTGGCGGAGGAGAAAAATCTTTCCTCCCAACAAAAGCTCCTATCTCTGCTTTAGCCCAAGATTGAGTTATGGCCGAGAGTAAATTCATTTTCGGAGGTTTGGCTGTTATTCTTTCAGCCACTTCTTTTTGTATTAACAGAACTATTTTCTCTGGCTTATGTTCCAGTTCACTTAAGATTCTTAGAAGGTGGCCGGTTATGTAATAAGGAATATTGCCAGCTATCTTGTAGTTGGAATTTTTAATTTTTAATTTTGAATTTTTAATAAAATCGGGCAGTGTTTCCAGTGCATTGCCGTTTATTATTTCGAGCTTTGAAAATTGAGATTTGAAAGTCGATTGAAAATTTTGGTTTAAAAAATCAACGAGTGTTTTATCTCTCTCGATGGCGATCACGGTTACCGGATGTCCAAGTAATTCCCTTGTTAATTCTCCGTGTCCCGGGCCGATTTCGAGTACGATGTCTCCGTGCTTCAAATTCAAAAAAGAAGTTATTCTCTTGAGTATTTTCTTATTTTTTAGGAAATGCTGCCCCAGATAGTTAGGCATTTGTTTAATGATTGAAAGTTAAAAATTGTCGTGTTATAATCCTACCATTAGTATTTCACTTATGCATATAAGGGCCTATATAAGGTCCTTGATGAAATCTGTTGTTTTTTGGACGGCAGCCTTTCTCATAATTGCAAGCCTGTCTTTTTCTGTTCTGGGGTCTCGCTCCGATCACAGGAATTATAAGAACGAAATGAACTTTGGGGGGCCTGTTGGAGGATCTCCGGATTCATATGTTGTGGGCGGCGGCGTATCTGAAATTCAGGCGGTAAATTCTCCGGTAGATGATGTCTTTGTTTCTGAATCCGCGGTGCTCAGCGGGGAAAATCCTTCCATAGGACTCATAACTCTCGATAACGGAATCCTGGAGTACAAATCAAGAAAAGGAGATAACTGGTCTAGTGTAGCCGAGCAGTTTAAGGTAACCGCTGGAGATTTGGAAGCAGCCAATAAAGGAATGAAATCAGTAAAGCCCGGAGCCCTCATTGTTATACCGCTTAGTGGGTCGTCGAGCAGTATGATATCGACCGCTCCCGTGAATCTCCCGGATATAAAAAATTATTTCAGTTTGCCGGCTGTCGGCTGGAACTGGGGAACTCTTCATAATTACAACGCCGTGGACATAGCAAATGAGTGCGGCACCCCGGTTTATGCGGCTCAAGAAGGGTTAGTAGTTTCAGATCCTAATTTAGGCGATGGATTCTCCGGATGGAACGACGGTTACGGTATATTTGTTTTCATTGAACATCCAAACGGAACAAAAACAAGATATGCTCACCTTGCAAAATCATTAGTCAAAATCGGAGATTATGTAAAGAAAGGGCAAGAAATCGGCCTTATGGGTAACACCGGAAACACTCATGGTCCGACGGGCTGCCATCTGCATTTCGAAGTTTACGGAGCTAAAAATCCGTTTGCAGTTAACTAATCATTCTTCTCTCGTCCTGTATTGGAATGCTTCAGCCAGGTGATCGGTCGTTACGACCGGAGAATTTTCCAGATCGGCTATGGTTTGAGCCACTTTAAGAGTTCGGTAATAGCCTCTGCCGGATACCATATTTTTATCCATGATATTTTTTAAAAACATATCGGCCGAATCATCCAGTTTTATCAAATTATCAACATCAGAAGAAGACATTTCCGAGTTGGTAAAAATCATCAATTTATTTTCCTTGAATCTCTTTTCTTGAATCAGCCGAGCTTTCCTTACCTCCTCTCTTATTTCACTTTCTTCAGTCGCGTTTCCTTTTTGTTTTAATTCCTCTATTTTTATTCTGGGCACGTTTATTTGGATATCTATCCTGTCGAGTAGAGGCCCGGATATTTTTTTGTTGTACCTCATTATCTCATTGGCCGAACAAACGCATTCCTTGTCGGGATCGCCGAAGTAGCCGCAAGGACATGGGTTTTTGGCGGCTACGAACATAAATTTGGCCGGCAAACTCAAAATTTTTCTCACCCGCGATATGGTTACTTCCCCGCTCTCCAGGGGTTGTCTTAATGTTTCAAGTACATCTTTTTTAAATTCGGGCAGTTCATCCAGAAAAAGCACGCCGCGATGAGCCAAACTTATTTCTCCCGGTTTGGGATCTTGTCCTCCGCCTGCTATGGACATCAAAGAAGAAGTGTGATGAGGTGACCGGAGCTGTCTCGAGCTTATAAAGTGTTTTTTATCAGACAAAAGACCGGCGGCGCTCCATATTTCAGTCATTTCTATAATTTCTTCATAAGATGGAGGAGGGAGCAGTGATATCAAGGCTTCGGCGAGCATGGTTTTTCCTGTTCCGGGAGGACCGTAAAAAAGTATGTTGTGACATCCGGCTGCGGCTATAGCTAAAGCTCTTTTGGCGGCCGCTTGGCCTTTTATTTCCGTTAAAATATAACGCGAAACAGAAACCTCGTTTTCTATGTCAGTTTGTTTTTGAGGTTTTATTTTTCTGGTTCCTTCGAGATGATAAATGACATCGGTCAAATTTTTGGCCGGGATAACCTTCAGTTTTTTAACCATGGCCGCCTCCTCGGCGTTTTCTTCCGGTAGAAAAAGTTCCTTAAATCCCCGGCGCTCGGCTCCCAAGGCGATATTCAAAGCCCCGTTAATTCTTCTCAGGCTTCCGTCCAAAGAAAGTTCCCCGACGAACATTTTCTTCTCTGGATTGAATTCTTTTATCTGTTCGCTTGAAAGAAGGTAGCTTAAGGCTATCGGCAGGTCAAAATGGGAACCTGTTTTTTTAACGTCGGCCGGTGCTAAGTTTACGGTTATTTTTCTGTTTTCCTTGGCCGGCGGTTTTATTCCGGAATTTTTAAGTGCTGAATTGACTCTTTCCTTCGCTTCGGAAACCGCTTTGTCGGCTAGTCCGACTATATTAAAAGAATGAAGGCCGACGTTTAAGTCGGCCTCAATCTCAACAAGTTCCGTATTTATCCCTTGGAGTTCCGCGGAATAAAGTTTTGGAATTTTGTGGGTCACCTTCTTTCGCTCATTTTACATTTCTTGCAGAGCATCGATTCCGGATCTATTTCCAGTATTTCCTTCTCTATCTTACCTCCGCATTTATCACAAATTCCATAAGTTCCGTTTTCTATTCTTTCCAAGGCTACTTCTATTTGTTTCAACCTTTTATCTTGGTTGTCTTTGACGCTTAAATAATTTGTCATTTCTTCCACCTCATCAGCTTCCTCTTCCATATGATCGGTGTCATCTCCGAAATCGAGTTCCGACTCGAAGCGTTTCATATTCTCTTCTATCAGTTTTTTTTCAGACAACAACTTCTCTTTTAATTTTTTTATTTCTTCTTTATTCATAAATTTTTAACGGATTTTAAAAATCGCGGGGATAAGGTTATTAAATTTTTGTTTCGACTATTGAAGTCCTCCTAAGGCGGCCTTATAGCCGTCATAAGAAGAAGAGATCACTAATGTGTCGTTGTTCCAGCCGTAGTCTATGGTGTAGCCGTTCTTACTGAAAAGGACATACCTGTTGGATGTGGCCGAGTCGCCGTTTTTCCAGGCTCCTTCGGTCCCAGGATCCTTAGAAAAGAAATTCTTCAGGTTGGTATTGGATTCGAGTATCTGTCCAAAAGAAGCTTTTTCATCGACTAAAGATGAAGTAGCGGAAAGCTTGGCTACAAATCCAAGCCATCTTGTACCGTTCCCGTCGAGATAAACGAACGCGGAGGTATAAGCCGGATCGAAGGCTTGGTCCAATCCGGATTTAGTGAGATCCGCCGAAATCAATGACTTTAGCATATCGGACAACGTCAAAGGATTTCCGTTTTGATCCTCGAAAACCACTTCTACGAGTGCAGGATTGCTCGTTGTTGAAATATTAAGATTGGATAATGTCGAGGCGCTGACTGAACTGGTGGAAATTATTGCAGCGCTTACGGTCTTAAAAAGAGATTGGTGAGAAATTGAAGGCATAGGAGAAGTAGAAGTGGAGGAAGTTGACTCCGGCGCCGCAGCCGGCAGAGTCGTCGTTTCGGTTGATGTATTGTTCACTGGTTGAGGGGCGGTATTTACGCTCGATGTCTGGGAATTGGGATTTGCCGTCGTAAACATCGGATAAACAACAAAATAACCCAGAGCTCCCAAGGCGACCACCACCAAGAAAACTATGAGTCCTACCAAGGCTCCTTTACTCTTCTTTGGTTTTGGCCCGCCATTGTTTGCGGGTAGATTTTCCGGCGCCGCAGCCGGAACCGAAGGTATTTGAAAATTGGCGTCAGGTACGGGTCCCGGGGTAGTTTCGGAAGGAGTCGCAGTCGGAATGGAAGGAGAGTAGCTTTCCGGGGAACCGCCACCCTGAATCGAATTTAGATCCGAAGCCATAGTTCTCACGTCGACGTCTTTATTTGTTCCGCCGACCGGCGGGAAGTTCTGATTTGTATTTTGATCTGCCATTGATTTTATTATAACACTCTCGGCAGATTATTTCTGTGGACAAGTTATTGACTTAAGGCCTTCATTGATAGTCCCAGTTTCCCGTTTTCTATCTTTATTATTTTGGCTTTTACCACATCCCCCAATTTAACCACATCCTCAACTTTTTTAACGTAACCGTTTTTAAGTTCTGAAACATGTATCATGCCGTCCTGTCCTCCGCCTAAATCCACTATTGCTCCAAAATCAAGAATTCTTACGACTGGCCCTTCTACCACCTCGCCTATTTGGTACTCTTTTACCACTTGTTTAACCATATTAACCGCCTGGGTCACAAAACTATCTTCAAATCCGGCTATATAAACGCGCCCGTCTTCTTCTATATCTATAGTGACCTTATTTTCGACGGCGGATAATATGCCGTTAATTACCTTGCCTCCCGGCCCTATAAGTTCGCCTATTTTTTCGGGGGATATTTGAACTATGGTTATTTTAGGAGCATAAGATGAGAGCTCTTTTCTCGGAGCCTCGAGGGTTTTATTCATGGATTCTATAATCTGTATCCTGGCTTTTTCGGCCGCCGCCAAAGCCTCTTTGAATATCTGAAAAGTTATCCCGTCTATTTTAACATCCATTTGGATGGCGTTTATTCCGTCTTTTGTTCCGGATACTTTAAAATCCATGTCGCCGTAGTGGTCCTCGGGCCCTTGTATGTCCGTGAGAAGTTTGTAATTACCCTGAGAATCGCTCATGAGTCCTATTGATATACCAGCCACCTGTTTCTTTATAGGTACGCCGGCATCCATCAAGGAAAGCGAAGCAGCGCAGGTCGAAGCCATCGAAGATGAGCCGTTTGATGAAAGTGTCTCGGCTACCACTCTTATGGTATAAGGAAACTCTTCCATTGATGGTAAGACGCCGCTTATGCCTTTTTGAGCAAGATTACCGTGGCCTATTTCCCTCCTTCCTGGCCCGCGCGATCTCGAAGTTTCTCCGGTGGCGAACCCTGGAAAATTATAATGGAGCATAAATCTTTTTTTCCCGGTGGTTTCCATGGTTTCTATTATCTGCTCTGCTCCCGGAGCGGCTAAAGTTGTTATAGCCAAAACCTGGGTCTCTCCTCTTATGAAAAGGGCTGATCCGTGCGTTCTTTTAAAAATGCCAACTTCAGAGTACAAATCCCTTATTTCGTCGAATTTTCTTCCGTCGACTCGTTGGCCGTTTTCGATGGCCAGGTCATGAACAAATTTATCAACTTCTTCTTCAAAAATTATCTCAGTCACTTTCAAAGAATCTTCTGTTTCACCCATCCCCTTCAAGTGTTCAAAAAGCTTTGATTTTAATTCTTCAACCCGTTTTTCTTTAAGAGCTTCCCCTATTTCCGTACCGATAAACTCCCTTATTTTGTTTTTAATTACCGGATCGCCGTTTTCTAATACAACTTGAGCCTTCTCCTTGCCTATCTCTTTTATGATTTTATTTTGAAAATCTATGAGCTTTTTTATATTTTCGTGAGCTTCGGAAAAAATATTTTCCGCATCCTCGCGGCCGCTTTCTTTAGCTTCAAATTCTATCATGTTTATTCTCTCCGACGTCCCAGCAAAAAATCCTTTTTTGTCATCCTTTTCCACTTTTATTCCGGCCACAGGTCCATTCCAGGGGATATCAGAGATGCTTAAAGCGGTTGATGTGGAGAGTAAAGCTATTTCGTCCGGATCGTTTTTTTCGTCATAAGCAAGAACGGTCACAACCACCTGCACTTCTCTCCTTAAGCGTGGGTCAAAAAGAGGACGAATAGTTCTATCTATAAGCCTCGATGAAAGTATGGCTTCATCCGATGGCCGCCCCTCTCTTCTTACAAATCGGCTGCCTATTATTTTTCCGGCAGCATAAAATCTTTCTTCGTAGTCGACAGTCAAGGGGAAAAAGTCTCCCGGCTTGTCAGCACCGCTCATAACGACTGTTGCGAGTACGGCCGTCTCTCCAGATCGGCCTATTACGGCTGCGTTAGCTTGGCCGGCAATCTTCGATATCTCGAGCGAAAAATCTTTTCCGTCGACGCTTATTTCGTACGCCTTTTTATTTAAATTCATTTTATTGGTTTTTATTTTTCTTTGTTCTTTGATCTATCCTTCTGTTTATTTTAAGAAGCGCTCTAGGGATTCTTTCTATATCCATGAAATTATCGACCGCTTCTTTAAGTTTAGTCGAAGTGGTGTGTCCAAAGGCTGCCACTTCAACCTCTTTGCCCAGCCCCCATCTCAAATACTGTACGAGCGGGACAAAATCACCGTCGCCGGTTATGAGTATCACAGCATCGAGTGAGGCGGCGCTCCTTACGGCATCAATAGCTATCCCGACATCCCAATCGCCTTTTTTGGTTCCGTCGGGGTAAACCTGAAGATCTTTGGATCTGAGCTCCAATCCCGTTTTCCTTAAAGCCTCGAAAAAAGATTCCTCTCCGAAGGCGGTATCGCTTTTTACAACATAAGCAAAGGCTTTGATGAGTTGCCGCCTGCCCACGACGTATTTTATAAGTTCGCCGAAATTGACCCTGGCTTGATAGAGGTTTTTGGCAGAATGATAGATGTTTTGTACGTCTATGAAAATTCCAACCCTTTGGTTTGAATTCGTGCTGGCCATTTTAAGATTCCAACTCCAGCTTTTTCGCTATTTTAGCGTAGTTTTTTTCGTCGTTTTCTTTCAAATATTGAAGAAGTTTCCTTCTTTTACCAACCATCATGAGCAAGCCCCGACGCGAGGTAAAATCTTTGGGATTCTTTTTCAAGTGATCGGCCAAGAGCTTAATTCTCTTCGATAAAAGCGATATTTGCACTTCGGATCCGCCGGTATCCTTTTCATGTTTGGCCGATTCCTTGATGACATTTTGTTTCTGTCTTTTGGTAAGCATTGGCTTTATCTTATCGTAAAAAGCGGGATTTGTAAACCCCCAATCCAACTAAATTCAATTGGTGTTAAAATGATAAAAATGACCGAGATAGATAAATATTTGAAGGAATACCTGGATTATCTGGAGGTGGAAAAGAACAGGTCCAGGAAGACTCGTGAAAACTACGAGAGATATCTTAAGCTCTTCGTTAAAATTTCCGGCGTGAAATCGCCTTTTGATATAAACGACGACGTAGTAAGAGATTTTCGTCTTGATTTGAACCGCCGTGGCATCAAAAAAATAACCCAAGGCTATTATGTGATAGCCCTGAGAAATTTTCTTAAATACCTCATAAAAAGGAAGCTCAAAGTGCTCGCGCCGGACACCATTGAACTTCCCAAAGTCACAAGGGCCGACATAGAAGTCCTGAGTTATGAAGAATTAGAAAGACTCCTCTCATCTCCAAAAGGCAGCGGTCTGAGAGTCTTGCGGGACAAAGCTGTTTTAGAAACTCTTTTTTCAACCGGCCTCAGACTTTCGGAGCTTTGTAATCTTACAAGATTCATTGATTTGAAGCGCGGCGAAATATCTGTAAGGGGCAAGGGCGATAAAATCAGGGTGGTTTTTCTTTCCAAGCGGGCCATCGCGGCCATAGAGGATTATTTGAAAGCCAGGCAGGATGCTTTGGAGCCCCTTTTTGTGAGTCTCAATAAAAAAGGCAGGGTGATAGACAAGATAACCCCGAGGAGCGTGGAGAGGTTGGTTTCTTTTTATGCGAGGAAAGCCGGCATACCGAAGAAAGTCCACCCTCACGAATTAAGGCATTCGTTTGCGACAGATCTTTTAATAAACGGAGCCGACTTGCGTTCCGTTCAGGCTCTTCTGGGCCACGCTAACATCTCGACGACTCAAATCTATACCCATCTTACCAATAAAGAGCTTAAGGACGTCCATGAAGCTTTTCACGGAAAAAGAAGAAAATCACCTTAGTTTTAACTTGGTGC
>JAKAHT010000025.1 GCA_021814805.1 bacterium | reverse complement strand
GATGCTCCAGAAAAGTCCCAAGATGGAACCGTAATATTTCAGCTTGAAATCAGCCCAAGCGAAGCGGACTATCAAATTAAAGTAATTCCCTAATTTATTCACCTTTTATATAATAAAGACAATTCTTATGAATAAAAAGCGCTGGTCCTGGGTTTATTCAGAATGGCTGTTTCTCCTTTTGGCTGTTGTTCTTATAGCTTTGAAGGTGCCCGGAGTTTTTACGCCGAACGCGCCGGTCGGCTGGGATACTTTTCCCCATTACTATAATTTCGGCGAATTCGTTAAATTCTTCTCATCGGGCCATATAAGCGGATATGATGTTAACCAGTCCGGGGGCACGCCTCTCTTTTATTTTTATGCTCCTCTCGGATATGTTTTGGGAGCCGTCATAAAACTCTTAAGTTTCGGAGCTTTGAGCGATGCCGTGGCATTCAAGCTTAATCTTCTTTTCATTACCTGCCTTTATGTATTTGCTTTCTGGTTTTTTATAAAGACATTCATAAAAAATAGCATTGTCTCGAGGCTTTCCATAATTTTTTCGCTCATTTTTATTTTCTACCCCCGGATGTGGGCCAATTACAATATCGGCATATCGAGCGTTTTTGAAATAGGGCTTTTTACTTCTTTTCTGGGAATTTCCACCATACTTTTTTTCTTGAGTTTTTTAAACAGGTTTCGGACAGGCGGCAAGAAGATAGATCTTATAGCCGCCATGCTTTTCGGCGCGGCGACTATATTATCGAGTTTGCTCTCGACGTTCTTCTTGCTTTTCGGATGGCTGGCTTATGCCTTGGTTTTCATAAAGGACAAAAAATTCCTGCTCCAGGAGATAGCAATGGGAATATGCATGCTGCTTTTGTCGGCAATTTTTCTCGTGCCTCTTATAAGATTTCTGCCGTGGAGCGCGGCTGATATCGGGGCAACGGTCACCCAAAACGCTTTTATGTTTCTCGTTGCGCCGTTTTTGAACGTATTTGCTTATTTCAATCCCGAAAACGGACTTACGAGCACGACGTCGCAGATAATAATAAGCGCGCTGTTTTATTTGTCTTCGCTTATCATAACCTTCTTCGCTTTTTTGGGGTTCGGCCATAAATCGGAAGACAAAGAGGCGGCCGCCTTGAAATCTTTTTCTTTGGTTTTCTTCTTCTTTGTGTTTTTCGGGACGTCTCTCACCGTGCTTTTCCGTTTTTTGACCATCCATTATTACCGGATAACCCCGCTTTTCTTCACTTCTTTTCTGGCTTTGGCCTTACTCGGCATATCTTTGGTTCTCGAGGACAAAGTGAAGATCGGATTGAATCCCGCCGCGAAAAATATAGTCATAGGCACAGGCACCCTTCTTATAATCGGTTGGGCCGCGGCGTTCAGCTTCACGGCGAGGTTTCCCTTCGGGTCGCCGCTCCTCGCAAGTTCCGGAATGATGCTCGTGAACACGCCCTATCATTTTAATTTGGATAATTACCCTCACTCGGACATATTTAAAAATATCGTAGATTATTTCAGTAATTTGAATCCGCAGAGAATTTTCATCGAAGACGACACGAATGAAGTCGTGAGAACCGGCCCGCCGCACACGCTCTTCACGCTCCTTAATATGGCGGGACACCCCACTTTAAATGGGCTCTTTGCCGAGGACAGCATTCAAAATCCGCTCGTTATGACGATTGCGAGGCAGATGTTCAATGCTTTGACCTGGGGATATATGCCGCCGGTATTTTTGAGCGAAAACATCGACCCCATATATTACGACCGGCGCAAATATGATGATCCGGCAAATTACAACAAAAGCATGTTTGAAAGATTGAGACTCTTCGGCGTAGATTATTTGATTTTGAATTCGGGGAAGTCCATGGATGAAGCAAAAGATGCGACGGACACCATGACCGAAGTCGCTTCATTCGGCGAGAACGCGCCGGGCCAGGTGGAAGGAATACCTTTGGCCGTGAATTATCATATTTTCCATTACAATAATCCGTTGCCTATGATACGCCGCCCGGGAGATCCGATAGGTTTGTATCTTGATGAATCGAAAAACAACGTTTCTAATTTCCGGAATATGGAAGTCGATGAATTTTACAGCTCCGATGTTTTCGATATGCCGATAGCTTTCACTCCCGACCCATTGAAGCTTACGAGCCAAGAGTTAGACAGATTCCAGTATTTTATAATCGATACGAGCGTGGAAAACGACAAGGCGTTTATGTCGGAGATAAGTAAGCTCTATAAGCCCGTGCTCTACTATCATTTTCAGAACTTGGGCGTTGTCATAAACGGCGATTCTTCTTTGCCTAAATTTTTGGAGGACATGAGAGCTAAATTCGGAACATCCTCGAGCACTGTACCTACGGCGTCTAACATATCTTCGGGGAAAATAAGTTTTTCGACCGACTTGGAAGGTACGGCTCCCTGGATAGTCGCCTTGAGCTACTTCCCGGATTGGCAATCGCCGAGCAGTACGGTCTTTGCCGTAACCCCGGGACAAATGCTGGTTTTTTCAAAAGGCTCGAGTACGGTCAATATGAATTTTGACCAGGGATCGACGGAAACCGCCGGCGGCGCGATATCTCTCATATCGCTCCTCCTTTTGCCGATTTTATCCGGGCTTGTTTTGAAGATTAGAAATTAATTTCTCGAATTCTTCCGCTGATTTTTCCCAAGCGTGCGACTTGGCCCAGGAGCGGCACGCCTCTTCGCGTGATTTGAGTTTCTCCGTATCAAGCCAAGAGATTATGGTTTTGCCGAATTTGTCCATGTCGAAACAATTTACGAGAGCGCCGGTTTCGTTGTCTTTTATGACTTCTTGAAGTCCAGGAACGTTGTTCCCGACGACAAATGTGCCGGTCGCGTTCGCTTCAAGAGATACTATGCCGTAGCCCTCTATTCTCGACGGCATAACAAAAAGCCAGGCTGAACTTAAGAGCTCTCTTTTCTTTTCTTCCGGAACATAACCTAAAAATTCCACGCCGGATATTTCTTTTTCCTTGAAATTTTCGAACCTGCGTCCGGCGATTATATATTTCACGTTCGGAAATGCATTTTTGACTATGGTGAAAGTTTTTAAAAACAAATCAGCCCCCTTCCTTACCTCAAGATGCCCCAAGAAAAGTATGGTAGGATTTTTAGAATAATTTTTCCGGATGTCGAACAGATTTCCGTCGACGCCGTTCAATATCTTCACAATATTTTTGAAACCGTGGTTCGACAATATTACGCGCATCCAATCACTCACGACTACGATCTCCTCGTTTTTATATAAAAGAAGGAAAAGTTTCTCGGCTAAGTAGCCAACCGCGGCGTATACGAAATTTTGCGACTTAAATAACCAGCGGCCGTTCAAATGATGGATAATGATTATTTTCTTTTGCCGCGGGAAAAGAACTGGCGTAAAAAGGGGAACGAGGCTTATGTCTTCTATGAATAAATCCGGTTTGTATATTTTAAGAAATTTGCTTATTAAGAAAGGAAATAACAGATGAATAGCTATTATGTTTTCCGATTTTTCAGATCCGAAGCGGACAATCTTTATGTTTTTTATAATTTCCTCGCGCTTAGCTCCGGGGAACATGGCCGATATTAGGATTACTTCGTGTTTTTCACCGAGACGGGAGAAGATTTCCAAGAGATGTTTCTCCGATCCGCCGGCCTTGGGGTGAAGTGGGCAAAACTTATTAGCTACGAGTATTTTCATTTGATGGATAAGGTTGAGAGTATTATGGTGTTGAAGATTATTTGCAGTCCGGCGAGAGCCGAGACAAGAAGTATGTCGAAATGCATTCCGGCTAGCCCCATAACTTTAAGAATAGCCGGTATCACGACTAGCAAAATCCCTAAAAGTAAAAATAATCTCAATT
>JAKAHT010000024.1 GCA_021814805.1 bacterium | reverse complement strand
ATAAACGTGGGACCGACCGTCACAAGATATACCCTAAAACCGGCCGAAGGAATAAAGCTTTCCAGAATAACTTCCTTAAACCAGGACTTGGCTTTGTCTTTGGCCGCTCATCCTATAAGAATAGAAGCTCCCATACCAGGAAAATCCCTTGTCGGCATAGAAGTTCCCAACAAGTCAGCTGCCGTCGTGAGATTGGGAAGCCTTCTTTTATACGAAGATTTCTCGAAGGCCGGGCCTTTGAGTTTTGCTCTCGGCCGGAATGTTTCCGGAGAACCGGTATTCAAAGACATTTCGAAGATGCCTCACCTTTTAATAGCCGGTGCCACCGGTTCCGGAAAATCCATTATGATCCACTCAATCATACTGTCTCTTCTTTATAAAAACTCTCCCGATACATTAAGGCTTCTTATGATTGATCCAAAAAGAGTGGAACTTTCCATTTACGACGGCATACCGCATCTTTTGTCACCGGTCATAACTGAAAATAAAAAATCCATAGGCGTACTTCGCTGGGCGATACAAGAAATGGACAGAAGATACCAAGTTCTTTTGGAAGCCGGAGCACGGGATATTAAAAGCTACAACACCTCCGGTAAATCGATGCCTTATATAGTCATAGTGATAGACGAGCTGGCTGATCTTATGACATCCTACGGCCGAGAAGTCGAAGGATCGATAATAAGGCTGGCCCAAATGGCCAGAGCAACAGGCATACATCTTATAGTCTCTACCCAGCGCCCCTCGGTTGAGGTTATTACCGGGCTCATCAAGGCCAACATAACTTCGAGGATCGCCCTTCAAGTTGCGAGTCAAATAGATTCGAGGACCATTCTTGATACTCCCGGAGCCGAAAAACTTCTGGGTCACGGCGATGCGCTTTTTATTTCAGCCGAACTCTCCAAACCTCTCCGCGTTCAGGGAGCTTTCGTATCGGAAGAAGAAATAAAGAACGTGGCCGGCTTTATATTTAAGAACAATGAATCATCCGGAGAAGAGCTTAATTTTTCTGGAGGAAACGGGAATGAAGAAGGGGGAGGGCAGCCTAACTTAGACTTCGATGCTTTAGGAAAAGGCGGAGACGACGATGATGAACTTTTAGACGAAGCAATAGAAACCGTGAAAGCGGCTAAAAAAGCCTCAGCTTCTCTTCTTCAAAGGCGCCTTAAGGTGGGCTATGCGAGAGCCGCCCGACTTTTGGATATGATGGAAGAAAGAGGGGTGATAGGCCCGGGAGACGGAGCCAAACCCAGGGAAGTGTTCTATAATAATGACGAAAATGCCTAACGGAGATTCTAAAAATTTTTCTTTATTCATAATAGAAGCTTTGAGAGCTAAGGGTATTTCCGTCGAAAAAGTTTCTCAACTTTCCGGAGTGCCGGAAAGTTTCATATCGCTCATTATAGATGAAAAGTTCGACAAACTTCCTCCAGCACCTTATGTGCACGGATACATAATTAAAATGAGCGAAGTCTTGGGACTCGACGGAGAAAAAGTCTGGAACGAATATTTTGAAAAAGACGGACATTTAAGAAGATCGGGAGAACGAGACGTACTTCCTCAAAACAGATTCGAAATACCGAAGATAAACAAAAAAATAGCCGGAGCCATAATAATAGCCGCGCTTGTCGTAATCTACGCCGGCATAAGATTGCCGAGTATTTTAGGCCGGCCGGCTCTTACGCTTGAAAACATATCTGGAGGAATAACCGTAACCAAAGACCAGAATTTCACCATAAAAGGAACGGTGACTCCGGGAGATGAACTCAATATAAACGGGGAATCGATAATACCGGACAAAAACGGCATTTTCGAAAAAGCTGTCGTCTTGAACCCGGGATTCAATACTTTTACGTTCACGGCCACCAAAGTTTTAGGAAGGACTTACTCCGTGACAAGACAAATATTTTACGAAACATCCAGCACTGATATGGCTAATCCCGCCCCAGGAACGACAACCGATCAAACAATAAACCAAACGTCGACAGAAAAAAATAAAAACATAAATGTCCAATAAAAAACAAAAGATTGAACAGTCGGAAAACATAGATTCTCTCATCGAGTCCCTTCAATCCCGCTTCGGCGAAGGGGCGGTGATGAAGCTCGGGGAAATGAAGCATACCAAAGTGGACACGATATCCTCGGGATCTTTTTCACTTGATTTAGCGCTCGGCGTCGGAGGGCTTCCCAAGGGAAGAATAGTGGAGATATTCGGACCGGAGAGCTCCGGGAAAACCACCTTAGCGCTCCACGCCGTAGCCGAAATTCAAAAAAAGGGAGGTAAGGCCGCTTATATAGACGCCGAACACGCTTTGGATCCGGAGTATGCCGGACGGATCGGAGTAAAAATTAAAGACCTTATAATATCGCAGCCGGACAGCGGGGAAGAAGCTTTGAATATAATGGAAAGCCTTGTGAGATCGGGGATAATAGATTTGGTGGTCATCGACTCGGTGGCTGCTCTTACCCCCAAAGCTGAAATAGAAGGCGAGATGGGTCAGCAACAAATAGGACTTCAAGCGAGACTTATGTCCCAAGCTCTCCGTAAGATAACGGCTATCGCCGCCAAATCGGGAACGCTAGTCATATTCATAAACCAGACCAGAATGAAAATAGGTATAATGTTCGGCAATCCGGAAACTACGCCGGGCGGTTTGGCTCTAAAATTTTACGCTTCGGTACGCATAGACATAAGAAAAATAGCTCAGATAAAGAAAGGGGAAGAATCGATAGGCAACAGAGTTAAAGCCAAGGTAGTAAAAAACAAAGTGGCACCGCCTTTCAGGATAGCTGAATTCGATATCTTGTTCGGCGAAGGAATTTCTTATGAGGCGGATGTCTTGAATACCGCCGTTAAATACGGAACTGTTTCAAAAAACGGAGCCAGCTATTCTTTAAACGGCGAGAAACTTGGCAACGGCTTCGATAACATAAGAGAAAAACTAAAAAACGACAAAAAACTTCTGGCGACCATCGAAAAAATCACGAGAGAAGCGGTTGAAAAAAGAGGAGTAGTGGGAGAAAGCGAACAATAAGTTCAATTATTTTTCGATAACTTATAGAAATTATAAAAAATCTTAGCTACTAATATCGGGCCGGTGCCGCCCGGCGTAGGTGTATAGTTTACGCCGCGTGATTCTTCGGGATCAAAGTCTCCAGAAGCTTTTCCGTCTTTGATTCCGTATCCGAAATCTATAACCAAAGATCCTTCCTTCAACATTTTATTTTTTATTAGTCCCGGAACGCCCGTGCCGCAAATCACCAAATCAGCATCTTTAAGCCGATTCAAATCTCCACCTTCATCTATTAAATAAATTTCCCTCGATTTCCCCGTAAGCCACGTTTCAACCGGTTTACCGACAAGCTTTCCTAAACCCACGACCGCCGCCGCTGATTTCTCCGTTTTAAAATCCAAGCGCTTTAATATTTCTTCAACCACTCCCACGGAGGGTGGTAAAACAGCGTTCCGGCCGGCATAAAAGGCACCTAAGGCCCTTTCGCCCAAAACATCTATGTCTTTTTCTTTGGACATTGCATTTAAAACGTACTGGGCGTTTATTTGTTTTGGCAAAGGAAGCTGGATAATCACTCCGCCGCATGCTTTGCCGTCGGTAATTTTATGAATTTCTTTCCTTAAATCATCCTCAGAAATATTTTCCTCAAACTTATAGAGCCGGAAATCAACGCCGAGCTCTTTGGCTATTTTTTCTTTTTGTTTTATAAAACCAAGAGAAGAAGGGTCGCTGCCTACTAAGAATACGGCCAAATACCGCTCCGGCACGGACTCTTGTTTCAACTTTTCAATAATTTCCGCTGCAATTTTTCTGCCGTCAATGATCATAATCTGGAATTCAGTATTTGATTTATCATTTTGGCTATATTTTTCATATCCTTCTCCTTCATGCCTTTTGTTGTCACTGACGGAGTTCCGATACGGATACCTGACGGATCGGTCGGTTTTCTTGTGTCGTAGGGAATAGCGTTTTTGTTGACTATGATGCCGGACTTTTCCAACTTTTCTGCAGCTTCTTTACCGCTTATTCCGCGGGACATGGTATCAACGAGAATTAAGTGGGTGTCGGTGCCGCCGGAGACTATTCTCCA
>JAKAHT010000010.1:2269-19402 GCA_021814805.1 bacterium | reverse complement strand
TTTTTCAACTTTAGCTTCGGATTCCATCTTCTCGAATATTTTATAAGCCCCCGGATGATTTTTTCTTATTTCTTCAAGGACTCTCGGTACAAATTTACCATTCGCGAGATAGGGATAAAATTCCTTCCAATTAAATGAGGCAATTGCCGAGAACCAGCCGTGGTAGTTCGTGTTCTCAGTATCAAACTTGTCTTCTAAGAAGGATCGTTCGGATACGCCAAAATTCGAGTCGGGATTAACCGGTATGGCGGGGTGGTTTTCTATGTCATTATATCCGGCTTTCAGACTGTCCAAATCTTCTTTGTTGAGGTGAGACATTTCCTCATGTATTCTTTCGTGGAAAAGTATTTCTTTGAATTTCTTCTCATCCCTCAAAAGAGAATCATTCAGTATAATCACGTCTTTTGAAGAAAAAAGAGAGAGAAAGCCGTCCGCTTCCTCTTCGTCCAAGCCTAATTTTTTAAGCTTCTCTCCAAATTCATCTGTTTTTCCCTCCCTGGAAAGCCAGTTCCTGTCGATATATCCGCCGCTGACGTTAGTGATATTTATGGCGTTAACATCTATTGTTTGGTAATAAATATTTAAAATATTGTCCGGCACCAGGTATTCGTTTTTTCTCAGAAGTTTTTCCAACCTTTCCTTGTTCTCGTCGGTTTGTTCCATCTTATTTTTAGGGGAAGGAATTTCTTTTTCTTGGGCTTTTAGTTCTCCCGCGCCTCCCAAGGAAAGCATGGTGATTACGCTCCAGACGGCCAATTTTCTCATCATTTTATTCCTCTTTGTCTCGCTTTTTTCTGATTTTATTTTTTGAAGAGTATCGCTTTCCAAAGCGTACGAGCATTCGATTAGCCCGCCTTGCTCAGCTTCTTGCTTTTCAAATTTTTCTTTTTCAAAATCTATTTTTTCGAAGTTCATTTTTCGGATAATATTTGTTCGAGTTCGTCCTTTATGAGCCTTTGAAATTCTTTGGGATCGCTGCCGCTCATATGTTTTTTGACCTTGAAGCTTTCCGTGTAATTTTCAAGATTCCAAGAGGAAGAAGAAAGCTCGTCAAAAAAGACGAGTTTTTGTTCGGGAGAAAGGTGGGGGAGAATGAACTCAAGCCAAATGCTTTTGTCTTCGTGCGGCAGTCTCGAGCTTACTATTAATTCTTCGAGCATATCGTAATTTCATTATAGTTTAAATGTTATAATTATTTAAAGGCCGATTTAATGATATAAACTTCTATGTGGAAACAGTGGGTTAATTTCATTGTAGGCGTAATTTTCGTAATAATGGCCCTGTCCGGCTCGGTATCTGAATCTCTTTATCTCGTGGGCGGCATAATAGTCGCCGTGCTTTCCGTCTGGTCCGCTATGGAAAAGAAGAGCCCGGCTCCAGCCATGAAGCAATAACTCCCGCCTCCCGACATCGCACGATTTGGGGGATATCTTCCGTTGATAGATTTCCTCTCGACTCTAAAATAAAAGGTAGGGATAAGGAAAAAGAGCAACTCGCTAAAAGAGGGTTGCTCTTTTTTGTTTAAGTCGATTGATACAAATACAAAAATATGGAAAAAAGAGGGGCTTTATGGATATTTTTTGGCATATTTCTAGGGCTCGTGGTTGTAGTGGGAGGAATATATTTTTTCGAGAACCAAGTAAGAGAAACAGCAAGCTCGCTTACCGGAGAAAAAGATGCCCATTACACGGGGTCGGAGGGATACAACGAGATACAAAAAAGTATCGATGAATATGAGGCGGCTATGAAAGCTGACACTTACGGAGGAAAGACAGCGGAAGAAACTCTCCAGATGTTTATAGATGCTCTAAGGAATAATGATGCAGAACTTGCCGCTAAATATACTCTGCTTGATATGAAAGGTTCAAGGGGAAAATGGATAGAAGAGATACAGAAAAAGAAAGACGAAGGGAAATTAGGTGAAGTAGCCGATATTTTATCAAAGGCCGTATATGATGCTTCGTCATCTTATGAAGGTACGGCCTGGTTCAATGTTCTTAATAAAGATGGAATGGCTGATTATAGTGCGCTTTTAAAACTGAATAAATATTCCGGCGTTTGGAAGATAGAAGAAATGTAACTATGAAATATTTAATACCAATTTTCATAGCCGGATTTTTTGTTTTGGTACCGAGTGTGTCAGCCTATAACGCCGGTACGCACGGATTTTTAACTGAGCAGTCCATTGATTTCTATAATAAAAAATCAGACGGCAATAAATTTCCAGTTGAACTAAAAAATTATTTAATTGACGGAGCTTTAAGAGAGGATGATATACCGAGGTGGCTGAATCACTTTTATGATCCGGTATTCAATAGAGGTCTTACGTACGATACGACGATAGATCCGATAAATATTGCCGGCAAATGGGAGTCCTCAAAAAATTGGGCCGAAGATGGTAAAAACCAAAATTCCGTAATATATAAAATACAGTCGACCATAGCTTCAATACTGTCGGCTATAGAGAAAAAGAAAATAAGCAATATTTCGACCGAGTCGGACTTCACCTGGCAAAAAGCAGTAGAACTTTATAAGGAAGGAAAAAAGGAAGAAGCGATGTTCGCTCTCGGCCATATATTGCATTTAATGGAAGACTCAAGCGTTCCGGATCATACAAGAAACGATCCTCACGCAAGCGGTAGCCCTTATGAGGATTGGTCTGGCAGATTCACTGTCAAGAATCCCGACACGGAATTAAATACCAGACTTTCCAACAAGAATCTTGTTGTTTCCGATAGCCTCAATTCTCTTTTTGACGGCATAGCGACCTATTCGAACAACAATTTTTACAGCCGTGACACCATAGGTTTGCAGAGCGGGTATGATATGCCGGCGGCGGATATGTCTGATTTGGAAGTTAAAGGCGGCAAGTACTATGTAATGGGTCACACTGAAGGTAGCGAATATCCATTATTAAAGAAAAACTCTATTTTAGGTTTATTATTCGACGTTAAATCTATAACAGCTACCACGGACGATAGCGATATCTTGAAATCTTATTGGTCATTACTTTCTACCAAGGCGGTCCAGTATACAGCCGGCGTTTTGGATTTGTTTTTTAAAAAAGCAGAAGCAGCCGGAGTGGAGGAGGTTAATAGTACAATAACTGGAGCCGATAAGATTAATGAGATTGATGAGATTGACGTTTCCAAACCCATAGTTTTTACAGACAGGTCAATAGTTAAACTGGGTGAAAAAATAATCGAAGCAGGGCGTAATTTCACGGTATCCGGCCGCATATCCATGATCTTTGAACTGCCCGGCGGGAAAATTGTAAACGTGCCGGTTACGGCCGATGCTGCCGGATCGTTTGAAAATATTTACACAATTCCTTTAAATGCGGCCTTGGGAAACTACGTTTATTATGCGGTTGACGGAGAGAACGGAGCGACAAGTGATAAGATTGTTTATTCCGTCGTTTCGGAAATAAATAAAATAAGTACTACGACCGTTTCCAGTTCCGGCCCTCCGGTACCCCCATTAAATTCCACGACTACTAAGCAGATAATCGGTCAGCAAAAATGTTTGTTTGATTCAAATGGCGTTCCAACCCACACTCAGGTCATTTTTAATGAAATCGCTTGGATGGGCGGCAGTGAATCCCATTCATTGAATTCTTCGGATGAGTGGATTGAGTTAAAAAATATGAGCGGTTCGCCAGTCGATATATCGGGCTGGCAGATAATTAATAAGAAGGAAAGTGTCAAGATTATTCTTCCGACCGGTGCGAAAATCTCGCCATGGAGCTTTTATTTGTTAGAAAGAACTGACGACAATTCGGTGCCCAACATACCGGCCGATTTTATATATTCCGGCGGTATTTCTAATTCTGATGACGGGCTCGAAATTCTTGATGCCAACTGCCGTCTGATAGATAAAGTTTTGGCTGATTCCGAATGGCCGGCTGGGGATTCTTCTTTGAGGCGAACAATGGAAAGAAAAGATGATTTTTCTTGGTACACTTCCGGGAGCTTCAACGGTTCAGTTTTCGGTACTCCCAAGTCTCCGAGCGGACCGGCTTATTTTCCAGACCAAAACCAAGCCGTTGTTTATAATCCCGGAAACAGCAACAACCAATCTCAGGAGAGCGAAATTCCGAATGTGATGATCGATGAGATTATGTATGATTATCCCGGATCAGATGTCGGCCATGAATGGGTGGAGGTGAAAAACAACGGTACAACAACAGTCGATTTCAGCAGTTTAAAATTCGTTGAAAATGGCATAGGGCATAACTTATCTTTGGAACATGGTACTGCTGCCATACCCTCCGGAGGTTATGCTGTCATTTCGAATGACGCTGGAACGTTTTCTGCTGATTTTCCTAATTTCCATGGGAATGTCTTTTCGGCATCTTTTACATTGAATAATTCCTATGAGACGGTTTCTTTAAAGTTGGGATCTTCTGTGTTCGGCGCTATTACATATTCATCAACCACCGGAGCATCGGGTGATGGTAATTCATTGCAACTGATCCAAGGGGAATGGACATGGTCAAAGCCCACTCCCGGAGCCGATAATGTTATGGATCAAACCATTGTTGGAGAAAATAGCGGTGGCGGTGGAAATGAAAACAATAATCCTACGCCAGGACTTGAAGCAAATCATCTTGTTATTAGTGAGGTTCAGGTCGGAGGCATAGATGATGCTGGAGATGAGTTTATAGAAATTTATAACCCTACCAATGCGGATATAAGTCTTAGTGGATGGTCGCTTCAGTATGTGAGCGGAGGCTCGAGCGAGTTTTCAAGTTCAACCACTTTCAAAAAAAGTTTTGATTCCGGAAGTTCGGTAAAACCGAAGAAATTTTTTCTATTAGCCAGGAGTTTAAGTAATTCCGGAGACGATGGTTATGCTGGAACCACCACGCCCGACTTATATTACAGATCTTTTTCTTTATCGGGAGGTGCTTCTGGAGGAGCAATTTTTTTAGTATCCACTACCACCGAAATTACGTCATTCGATGAAACAAATATTGTGGATAAGATTATTTATGGTGAAAGCAATTTGTTTGCCGGTATGTCTTCAAATCAAGTTCCTCACGGTGGATTTAGTTTAGAAAGGAAGGCTTACAGTGGCGGACAGTGTTTATCGTCGGTTCCTGGGGGAGAAGGGGAATTTCTGAATAACAGCTGTGATACCCACAATAGTTCGTCTGATTTCGAAACAAGGCATATTTCTTTTCCTCAAAATTCCCAAAGCCTTGAGGAGCCGAGAGTGGCACCTTGGAATGTGACCCCTCCTATCGGTAAAACGTCGATAGCTGAATATGATTTTGAGAACATGATGGTTAAATTCTCTTGGCGAGTATCCAGGGATTCGACAGATTCTCCTTCGGGGATAAGTTATAAAATTTTTAAAGAGATATCCTCATCGACTGCCGTGGAAATCGTTTCTACGACCTCACTTTCTTTCAATTATTCTTTGGAAGAAATAAATAAAAATTACCATTTTTATGCCATTGCTTATGACAGAGACAACATGCCTTCTGGTAAGGAGTTAATGGAGGTTAATACTCCTTTTCCTTCTTTAATGCCGATAATTTATTCTGAAAATGTATTAAATTCAGTTTCTTTAGGAAGCAGTTTTTCCGACAATTGGTATGAGCTGGGCCGAGGTTTTTCCGGAATATTAAGATCGCTGACTTTAAGAGGATTCGTGGATAGACCGGAATTTTATGCTTCCCATGTGTATCTCAAAGAATTTGAGGATTTTAATTATACTAAAGAATTATCATCATTTACCTTGTCAGATAATGCTCCCTTTACCGATAAGGTAAAAAATGTACGAATTGAAAATTTAAACATAAAATTAAATCCGTTTTCTTATTATCGGCTCGATACTTATCAAGATTATCAGAATAGAAGCGTTGTGTTGCTTGGTATCAATGATGTTGGCAGAGCCATGAGCAATGCTTTTATTACAGATACAGGAAAAGTTTTTAATTACTACAGTTTCTTTCCATTTTTATTTATGGAAGGGGATAATGGAGACGAGGTAGATGTCTCAATTCCACAAAAACCAACTAAACCCGTCATAAATTCAATAAATTTCGACAGATTTGGCTTAAACTTGAATTTGTCATGGTCAACTTCTACCGATCTTGATTCTCTGGACTCGGCTATTGTTTACGAATACAACATAACCAACTTAGCTGATTTTAAGGAAGATGAATGGACTGGATCAGGAAATGCTACCTCGGTCAACGTACCAATTTCATTTCCGAACAGATATAAAATAGGCGTCCGGGCGATGGACGATACCGGACTGAAGTCTGAAGAATATTCGACTTATTGGGAATTCCCTCAAACTTTTTCTCCCTATACATTAAGCGTTAAGTATAATTCGGTGAGTCAGGAATTTGCGTTGAATGAAAATTCACCAATAAACTCGGTAACTATTTTTTCTAAAGATTTCCAAACGCCCGCTGCCAATCCGAACGCTTTGGCTTGTTTCGTTAAAATAGAAGATATTTCTTCCGGCCAGCCGGTTGTTATAGCTGAGTCAGATTTAAACCAAGGCGACGGACAAAGCGGACCGTACTCCGCAAGAGGTTATGCCTGTGCTGGAGAAGTTCCTTTTATGTTCAATAATTCTTCTGCCATTTTATATTCAAACAGAAAATATAGGTGGACTTACTACATGAACTTCCCAGAAGGATTCGTTAAATTTTACGGCCGGAATGATAATTTAGCCCAAGGGAATTTCAGCGGACCAGACTTTAAAAACGCCATATTCACTCTAAAAAACGGCTCGGAAACAGTATTTTCCAATTTTTGACACAGTAAAGCAGAGGTGGTAAAGTATTAGTAAGTTTTTTTGTCACATTTTTATACTACTTACCTCTCAGGGCTCGGGGGCGCCACGGACCTCCTAAATATATCTGGATACGACGGCTTAATATACGTGGCTACCCCCGAGAGATTTTCTGATCCATAACTCCCTGTACCTGCCGGTGGCTCGGGAAATTCTTCCTTTTCTCGTCCCGAGCCAATTTTTTCAAATCCGACTGCCTAAGGCTAGTCGGATTCTGCTTTATGGTTGTGAAATTATCCACAGAAACGTGCGATGTCGGGAAGCGTGTATATTGACAAAATGTATTTTATATGTTAGTCTATTTTCAGCTTAAGCAATTAACATTTTTTTAAACAAAAACCCGGGAGGTTTTTAATGGATCTTTTTTGTATGAATGTAAATTGCAAGAATCATAAAGTTCCCCTGAGCTTTGATGAGCTTGCAAGGTGTATGGAAGAAGTTGATGACATGAATTGTCCTGTTTGCGGATCAACTCTCTCGCCGACGAAACGCGTGTGTGAAAATTACGGGGAAGATTTCCCTAAGCTCAGTATTAAGAAGGAAGAAGACAAGAAAGAGCAAAAGACCCCTTAATCTGCCCGCCTTTAAAAGAAAACGGACTCGATTCATATCGAGCCGTTTTTCGTTTAGAATACCTAAGTGAAAGAATTAGTTGCGGTGCTTCACAATATAAGAAGCTTGCATAACGTCGGATCAATCATGAGGACGGCCGATGCCGCTGGCGTTTCAAAAATATACTTTTGCGGTATTACCCCCAAGCCGACGGATGCTTTCGGAAAATACAGGCCACAAATCTCCAAGGTCGCTCTCGGAGCGGAGAAAACAGTGCCGTGGGAATACTCAAAATCGTCCATACGAACGATTTCGAGGTTGAAGAAAGAGGGTTATAAAATATTTGCCGTCGAGCAATCAAAAAAATCGGTGCCGTATCATAAAGCCAGGCCGGGCAAAAAAGATAGAATTGCGCTCGTCATGGGGAATGAAGTCAAGGGTCTGCCTCAGTCGGTTCTAAAAAATTCCGACAAAATCTTGGAGATACCCATGCGCGGCAAGAAAGAGTCGCTGAACGTTTCCGTTTCTTTCGGAATAGCGGTTTTTAGGATTATAATTTGACTATGTCCGGATTTTTAAAAGCTTTGATAGTTCTCTTGGGTGTGGCTCTGGGAGCCGCCGCGATCAGTATTCCTTACATCGATCAGATAAACAAAGTTCAAAAGAAAGCGGAAATTAAAATAAACGATCAGTATATAACGGCTGATGTCGTGAAAACGGAAGCCGCCCGCGACAAGGGCCTCGGCGGCCGCTCGGAGCTCGGCATTAACGAAGGAATGCTTTTTATTTTCAATAAGGCCGAAGCTTACGGATTCTGGATGAAGGGAATGGAAATACCCATAGACATCGTCTGGATTTACAAGGGGATAATCGTGGGCTTTAACGAAAATGTAAATCCGGAACCGGGCGTTTCCGATGACAAACTCAAAGTTTATTATCCGCCTCAGCCGGTTGATCAAGTTTTGGAGCTACGATCCGGGCGGATTTCTCTTCTTAAGGCTAAAATAGGAGACAACGTTTATGTGAGGCCTTTAATACCGGCTTCCGGAATATTGAGTAACCCTCAGTAATTTCCATCCTTGACACTAAGTAACCCGATTTTAGAATTAAGGTATGTTTAATATTGATCAAAAGTTCCCGAGCTTTTCACTCGAGACTTACGTGCCCCAGGAAGAAAAGGTGATACATATGAAAAATGCCGACTTCAAGGGGAAATGGCTGGTACTCTTTTTTTATCCGGCCGATTTTACTTTCGTCTGCCCGACAGAACTTGCCGATATGAAATTAAGATATCCGGAATTTAAAAAATACAAAGCTGAAATCGTAGCCGTATCGACCGATACCGTCTTCACGCACCGGGCCTGGCTTGAAACCGAAGAGCTCTTAAGGGGCGTGAAATATCCCATGGCCGCGGACCATAACGGTAAGCTTTCGAGAGAGCTCGGTATTTACGACGAGAGCAAAGGAGTGGCGGAAAGAGCCGCTTTTGTCATCGATCCCGACGGAATACTCCGGGCGGTCGATATAACCTCCGATTCAATCGGGCGAAGCGCCGGAGAGATTCTGAGAAAAGTAAAAGCGTTGCATTTCGTGAGGACCAATCCGGGACATGTTTGTCCGGCGAGTTGGGACGAAGGAATGAATACATTAAAACCTTCCATAAAAAAGGCCGGGAAGGTGTATAAAGAATTAAAAAAATAACCATATGACAAAAATAGCCATCAACGGGTTTGGCCGAATAGGTCGTTTGTTCTTCAAAAATGCGTTCGGCAAAGAAAATATAGAAATAGTGGCCATAAATGATTTAGGTAATGTCGAAAATCTGGCCTATCTTTTGAAGTATGATACGGTTTACAAAAAGTACGATAAAAAAATAGAGACAAAGGAAGGAAAAATAATAGTCGACGGAAAAGAAATAGCCTTTCTTCAAATAAAGGATCCAACCGAACTCCCTTGGAAAGCCATGGGCGTAGACATAGTGGTGGAATCGACCGGCATTTTCGAGGAATACGAGAAAGCCAAAGTGCATCTTGCGGCGGGAGCAAAAAGGGTGGTTATAACCGCCCCGGCCAAAGATCCGGACGGCACGGAAGGAAAAACAATTCTCGTCGGCGTCAATGAAGATGAGGCTAAAGGAGTCTTGTTGACCTCAAACGGTTCTTGCACGACTAATGCTTCTTCTCCGGTCATACAAATAATGTCGGAGAATCCAGGAATAGTTAAAGCCATTTTAAGCACCGTTCACGGCTATACGGCGACTCAGTCTATAGTTGACGGGCCGGTCAGAGGCCACGATTTCAGAAGGGGCCGGGCGGCGGCGCAAAACATAGTTCCTTCGACGACGGGGGCGGCCATAGCAGTCACGAGAGCCATAAAGGAACTTCAAGGAAAATTTGACGGCATATCGCTTCGAGTGCCGGTGGTCTCGGGATCCGTTGCGGACATAACATTTGTAGCCAAACGCAAAACAAGCGTTGAAGAAATAAACGGCATATTCAAAGCGGCCGCTGAATCGCCGAGATGGAAAGGTATTTTAGGCGTTACTGAAGATCAGGTGGTTTCTTCGGATATTTTAGGTGAACCTTACGGGGCCATAGTCGATCTTGGTTTTACCAAAGTAGTTGATGGAGATCTGGTAAAAATACTTTCCTGGTACGATAACGAAGCGGGGTATGTGTCGACGCTCGTGAAGCATGTTTTAATGCTTGCGAGTATTTCATAAGCTTATGGTCATCTACATCGGATCGGATCATAAAGGTTTTGATATGAAGGAAATGCTTAAAAAAAGCCTCAAGGCCGCCGGTTATTCCGTGACTGATTTGGGAGATTCGGTAAAAGATGAGAACGACGATTACGTGGATTTTGCTTCCAGTGTGGCGGAAAGAGTAAGCACTGAGTTTGAAACAGCCAGGGGGATTTTAATCTGCGGATCTGGCGTGGGAGTCGATGTTACGGCCAATAAATTCAGGAATATAAGATGCGCCTTGGCCAGCAGTCCTGATCAGGCTTTTGATTCAAGGCACGACGATGATTCCAATATTTTGGCCCTAGGCGCCAACTACCTGGATGAAGAAAAAGTTAAAAAAATAGTGGTCACTTGGCTTGAAACGCCGTTTTCCGGCGATGAAAGATTCAAGAGGAGATTGGATAAAATATCAGCCTTGGAGACAAAAATAATGAAAGATGAAGAAAGGAATCAGTACGAGTATTGATTATGAAAGTAATACCTTCCGTAAATTTTTTCGAAGAGAATACATTCAAGGAAATAATCCCGAAACTTGAGCTCCTTAAAAAAGAAGGAGCTCAAGTTATTCATATAGACGTATCAGACGGCAAGTTCACTAAAGCCCTCGCTCCCTTTACTCCTGATTTTTTTAATTCTGCTTTGGGAAGTCTTTTTAAATTTGAAGTGCATCTCATGGTCGAAAACCCGGTAGCTTATATGAAAACCTGGGTTAATTTTGATAACGTGGAGCGTTTTATAATTCATATAGAGTCCGATTTTAATGTAGATGAAGCGAGAGAATTTTGCCTCAAAAACGGAAAAGAATTGGAATTTGCCGTGGGACTCGAAGGCGAAGTAGAGGATTTAATAGATCTTTCGGAGATGGCCAAACTGACCAAGGTTCTATTCTTAGCTGTCCCGCCTGGATTTTCAGGTCAGGAGTTCGACGATTCGGTTCTCGAGAAAATCAGGCTTTTGAAGTCGGCTTATCCTTCCGTGGAGGTTTTTGTCGATGGAGGGGTAAATGAAGAAGTGGTGAATAGGCTGAAAGATGCGGGGACGACCGGCGTCATAACCGGATCTTATTTGTGGAAGAGTGACGATGTTCGGGCGGCTTATGATAAACTAGTTAACGTATGAATAAAAAACCGAAAATAATTTTCGTGACCGGAGGAATAATTTCCGGGATAGGTAAGGGAGCAAGCGTAGCTTCAATAAGCTTTCTTCTAAAATCACGCGGATTCAAAGTTTTGCCCATAAAAATGGATCCGTATCTCAATAAGGATGCCGGCACCATGAATCCCTACCAGCATGGGGAAGTGTTTGTGACTGATGACGGCGCGGAAACCGATTTGGATTTAGGCCACTACGAAAGATTTTTGGATATCAATCTGGATAGATTTTCCAACTTTACTACCGGTTCCATATATTCAACGGTTATGGAGCTTGAGCGTCATGGAGACTTTTTGGGAAAAACGATACAAATAATTCCGCATGTAACGAATGAAATAAAAAGGAGAATAATAAAACCAGCTGAAGAAAAGAAGGCCGACGTGGTTGTTGTGGAAATAGGCGGCACGGTGGGAGATATAGAAGAAGAGCCGTTTTTAGAAGCAGCTAGACAAATATACGGAGAATACGGAAAAGAGAACGTAGCCTTTATACACGTTGTAAAGATAGACTACGTTTTTCCCTCAGAAGAAGAGAAGACCAAGCCCATTCAACAGTCGGTCAGACTTTTAAGAGAATCCGGGATAAGTCCCGATTTTTTGATAGTGAGATGCAAGAAAGAATTCGACGGGGATATAAAAGAAAAGGTATCGATGTTCACGAATGTAGCTGTGAATCATATAATCGAAGCTCCCAATGTTTCGAGCATCTATGAAATACCTCAAAATTTCAAAAGAAAGAAACTGGATGAAAATCTTTTAAAGAGACTTGATCTTCCCATAAGAAAGATAGATGTAAACGGGCTTGAAAAAAGAATAAGAAAGATGAGGTTATTGAAGAAGGTTGTCAATATAGGACTGGTCGGTAAATACGTAGTCAATCCGGATGCTTATCTTTCTGTAACCGAAGCTATAAGACACGGAGCGGTTGAGGCTGGAGTCAAAGTTAATATAATCGAGATTAATTCCGAGAGGGATAATGTAATTAATAAAATAAGAGGTTTGGATGGCATAGTGGTGCCGGGAGGTTTTGGCCGCCGCGGCATCGAGGGTAAAATAAAAGCCATAAAATACGCCAGGGAAAACAATGTTCCTTTTTTGGGTTTATGTCTCGGCCTCCAGGTAGCCGTCATAGAATTTGCAAGGAATGTCTGCGGTCTCAAAAAGGCTAACAGTACTGAATTCGATTTGAGAACGCCGAACCCAGTGATAAGTCTCCTGCCGTCCCAAAAAAATATAAAAAATATGGGAGGCACGATGAGGTTAGGAGCTTGGGAAATGAAACTTGTAAAAGGCACCAAAGCTCGGGAGCTATATGGCAAGGATGTGATAAGTGAAAGGCACAGGCACAGATATGAAGTAAATCCGGAGTATCACGATATATTAAAGAAAGGAGGACTGATTTTTTCCGGGTGGTCCAAGGATGACGAGCGATTGGTGGATATGGTGGAGCTTATGGATCATCCGTTTTTCGTGGGTACCCAAGCTCACCCCGAATTCAAATCGAGATTTCTCGTGCCGCATCCGCTCTTTGTGGCGTTCATGAAAGCGGCCGCGAAAAAGAAATAAAAAAGTTTGCTCGAGAACATTTTGATTTCTTCTGTCTTTGAATTGGCAAATTGGAAGTTCAATGAAAATTGTAAATTGTGAATTGAAAATTATATAATGGATGTAATGGTTCCGATTCATGATGAAAAATTAAAGTATTTAGAAGAAACTGCCAATAAAATAAGGGAAAAAATAATAGAAATGCTTCTTGAGGCCGGATCAGGCCATTCGGCAGGGCCATTGGGTATGGCGGATATATTCACCGCTTTTTATTTTCATATATTGAAGCATGATCCGAAGAATCCTTTTTGGCCGGATAGAGACAGATTAGTCCTTTCAAACGGGCATATTTGCCCGGTGCTTTATGCGACACTCGCTTACGCCGGATACTTTCCGCTGGAAGAACTTTATACATTAAGGAAAATAAATTCCAGGCTTCAAGGTCATCCTCATCGCGGTTCTTTGCCGGGAGTCGAAACAACTTCCGGTCCGTTGGGATCTGGATTGTCCCAGGCTATAGGAATGGCACTCGCCGCCAGGATGGATCGCAAAAAATACAGGGTTTATTGCCTCATGTCCGACGGCGAACATGACGAGGGAAATGTTTGGGAAGCGGTAATGTTCGCGGGGAAGAACAAGCTTTCTAATCTTACTGTTGTTATGGATAGAAATAATATTCAAATAGACGGTTTTACTGAAAACGTGATGCCTTTGGAACCCCTTAGGGAGAAATATGAGTCCTTTAATTGGCACGTTCTCGAAATCGACGGCCATAATATGGAAGAATTGGTTTTTGCCGTTTCAGAAGCTGAAGCTATTTATGAAAAACCGACTTTAATAATCGCTCACACCATTCCCGGCAAGGGAGTGAGCTTCATGGAACGGGATTTTACTTGGCACGGCAAACCTCCGAATAAAGAAGAAGCCAAGGAGGCTCTCTCAGAACTCAGAACATTGGGTCGAAGGATTAAATCGGAACATGAATAGTCTTAGAAAATTCTCTTATGCTTAATCCAAAATTAAAACTTAATCCTAAGATATTTGATGAAGACATTGAAGAGGTGCCTATTAGAAACGGTTTCGGCGAAGGCCTCCTTTTTTTGGGTAGCAAAAACGATGATGTAGTGGCGCTCTCGGCCGATTTAGCCGAGTCGACCAGGGTAGAAGAATTCGCCAAGAAATATCCCGAAAGATTCATTGAAGTCGGTGTGGCTGAGCAGAATATGGCGACCATCGCCGCCGGCTTGGGAGTTTCCGGCAAAATTCCTTTCATAGCTTCATACGCTACTTTTTCTCCCGGACGCAATTATGAGCAAATAAGGACGACGATAGCTTACAACAATTCGAATGTAAAAATAGCCGGCCACCATGCCGGAGTGTCGGTGGGGCCGGACGGCGCAACTCATCAGGCAACGGAAGATGTGGCCATAATGAGGGTTATGCCCAACATGAAAGTTTTTGTCCCTTGTGATGCGATCGAGGCCAAAAAAGCGACCATCGCCGCCGCTTCGATAAACGGACCGGTATATTTGAGGTTCGGAAGAGAAAAAAGTGCCGTTATAACGACGGAAGATACCCCCTTCAACCCTGGCACCATGGAGGTGTTTTGGGAATCAAGAAAGCCGCAAGCGGCCATAATAGTTTCCGGGTTGTTGCTTAGAAACGCTCTTTTGGCGGCCAAGGAACTTGAAAAAGAAAAAATAAACGTGCTGGTTCTGAACAGCCCGAGCATTAAACCCATAGATGAGAAAAAAATAAAAGAGGTTGCGGAAAAAACCGGGGCCATAATCACGGTCGAAGAACATCAGATATCGGGCGGTTTGGGCGGAGCCGTGGCCGAAGTTTTGGCGAAAAGAAAGCCGGTGCCTGTGGAATTTGTCGGCATGAAAGACACATTCGGCGAATCGGGATCGCCGGCAGATCTTATTGAAAAGTACGGCATGGGCATTAAAGACATAAAGGAGGCGGTAAGACAAGCCATCGCCCGTAAATCCTAAATAAATTTAATCATTTTATGTATGATGTAATTGCCATAGGTTCGGTTACAAGAGACGTATTTTTTGATGCTTCCGGATTGTCCACCGTGCCTTGGAAGAAAACTCAATCGGGCCGGGGAATAGTTTTGCCATTGGGAGATAAAATAGAAGCAAAAGAAATTTACTTTACCATAGGAGGTAATTCAGCCAACGCTTCGGTGACTTTCTCCCGTCAAGATTTTAATACGGCTTGTGTCGGGAGAGTCGGCCGCGACGTTGCCGGCAGCGAAATATTGAACAGATTAAAAAAAGAAAAAGTTTATGCCGGCATGATTTCTTCCGATAATAAACTGCCGACTGCTTATTCGGTATTGCTCTTAAAAAACGGAGAAAGGACCATTTTGAGCTATCACGGATCATCAAACGATTTTAGTCTGGATGATTTCAAGTTGGGCGATCTGAAAGCAAAGTGGTGGTATCTTTCGTTGGCCGGCAGTTCCTATAAAATGTATGGAAAATTGTTAAGTTATGCCTCCAGGGAAAAGATAGCTGTGGCTTTCAATCCGAGCGGTTACCATCTCAAGATGGATAAAAAAGGAATCTTGTCGTCATTAAAACATATTTCTTTTTTGGTTTTAAACGAAGAAGAAGCTGCGATATTGACCGGCATCCCTTTTTCAAATGAGAGGGCTGTGTTCAAGAAATTGGATGCCCTCATGCCCGGGGTTTTGGCGGTCACAAACGGTTCGGAAGGAGTTACGGTGTCGGACGGCCATTTCGTTTACCGGGCCAGTACCTTTAAAGAAAAAAAACTTGCCGACAGAACGGGAGCAGGCGATGCTTTTGGATCCGGTTTTGTGGCCGGACTCATGAAAGACGGAATCAATTTATCCAATATCAGCCGGATAAGCGAAAAAGAAGTAAAGGAAGCTATAATTTACGCGAGTGCCAACGCCACATCTGTCGTAGAACATGTGGGAGCCACGGAAGGTATTTTGACTGCGCGGGAGCTTAAACAACCACGATGGGAAAATTTGAAAATAAAGGTTGAAAAACTGTGAGGAAATTCGAAATTGAGGGATTTGTTAAATAAGAAAATGAACTCAGCCGACAAAATAGCGAAAATTTTAAGGACCGACAAGGATTATATAGAAAAAATTGAACGCCATCTTTCCGAGGTAACAAGGAAAAACGGTGTCATGGATGCTATTATGGCGGAAAATGAAAAGAGGATATCCGATAGGCTATTACGTCTGGATGTTGACCGGAATGCCGGGGCAAAGGAAATATATGATGCTTTGATATCAAAGATAGAAGCTGACAATCATGCCGTATCCATCGCGCTTGGCAATCCGTCACTCACGAAAATGTCCGATTACGAGGGGATAGTCGAAGCCATTAAAAAAGTGAAAGGAACGGAGCGGGGATTTTTTCTGAAGAAAGAAAAAGCTATTGAATTTCTAAAAAAAGAACCGCCGAAGAAAATACTCGAGTTTCTGAAATATGATTCGGTTGACGCGATGCTCGAGCACGAGGATCTCTTCGAGGTTATGAGTGCCCTTCGTTTTGTCGAGGGAAGTGAATGGCTGAACGAAATGTTTTTCAAGCAGTACGAAACTTTGACGCCCGCCGACTTCGAAGAGCGGGAAATCGTCATTAGACCGCTTCCGGAAAAATGGGGACCGGCAGCCCAGGAATTCGTCAACAAGAAGTGGCACAACTTAAGCCATTTGAAGGAGATGGGGGTTGTTTTCGTCATTCCGCTTTCGCTCGGCATTTCTGGCGAGCTCTTGCGTATGATGGCTTTAACTTTTCACTATTTAAACGAAATTCCGTTTTACTCCGACATGATCAAACGTTGTGCTGATTTGCCGGAAACATTCGCGGCAAATTTCATTTCACTCCTCCGGGGAGATGTTCTCGACCGGCATATGCCCGAGGGAGAAAAAACGCTCTGGCTCGTCGTCCAGCGGTATCTCACAAAAGACGATGAGAATGAATGGCGACTCTTTGTGCCGCATTTGAATCCGGAGGCGATCCATTGGGCGAAAGCGGGACATGACATTATGAAGCTCGGTGGAGTTTTGAATCATGAAGGCGTGGACCTGAGTTTTTGGGCGGACCTCGATTGGGTCGGCGATTTTTTCAAGGACGAACTCGGCGAGGATACGCTTGTGAGCTTCAATCTCGTCGATACCGTGATGAGCTTGGTTGAGGAGAAGGAATCGATCAAGTTCATGTACCACCACCAAGAAGCGCTTTGGAATCAGGTTTTTGCGTCATACTTTTCGTTCGCGGAAATGGAAAAGTTCTCGAAGGACTACCTTTTGCAGGGATACTTTGAAAT
>JAKAHT010000010.1:0-2169 GCA_021814805.1 bacterium | reverse complement strand
GAAAGAGAGTATTTGGGAGTTAAGCTAGTTAGGGATTGGGTATCGAGCTATAACGAAGAATATGGCGATAAGGAAAACGACGGAGGATTTTGGTTGTTCTTAAACGCCGACCATACCCATGATTTGAAAAAAGTAAAAGAAGCCGCCGAGAGTGTTTTTGATGAAATACTTTTCGACGGAGGAAAGCTTCCTCTTGAAGAGAATATCAAACAGACAAAGGAAGCCGTGAATTTAATAAAATCGGCGAACCCCGACATACTCGTCGAAGGAGAAATGGGATATATAGGAAGTTCTTCCGAAGTAAGAAGCGATATTCCGGAAGGTGCGGCTATTCGTCCGGAAGACCTTACAAAACCAGATGAGGCACTTAGATTTGTGGAAGAAACCAATATTGATCTTTTTGCGCCGGCCGTTGGCAACATCCATGGGATGTTTTCGAATGTTCCCGACCCCGGGCTAAATATCGAAAGAATAAAAGAAATAAAGGAATCTTTACGGAAAATACCAGGAAAAGAAATTTATTTGGTTTTGCACGGAGGCAGCGGGAATACCGAAGAAGATTTTTTGAAAGCCATCGATGCCGGCATTTCCGTAGTCCATATTTCAACCGAAATTAGGGTGGCTTGGAGGAAAGGACTGGAAAGTGGTTTAAAAAATAATCCCAATGAAGTCGCTCCTTACAAGGTAATGCCCGAATCAATAGAGGATATGAAAGAAGTTATTGAAAAGAAACTTAAGTTGTTCGCAAAAATAAATTAGTTGATGTTTTATTTGATTCTCTCTGTGATTTTTTTGGTTTTCGGCGTAATCGCTGTCGCAGCTTTTGCCGTATTGATTTTTTCTCTCTTTGCTTCGAATGCGTACGGAGCTCCCTATGTGCCGGTAGAAAGAAAAAATCTGAGGAAAATTCTGGATTTGGGAAACATAAAAGAGGATGATGTTTTCTGCGATTTGGGATCAGGCGACGGTCGGGTGATATTTGAAGCAATTCAGGTCTTCAACGCCAAATATGGCATAGGTTATGAAGCCTCAATTTGGCCTTATTACGCATCCGTTATTTCCTTGAAGCTCAAGGGTTTAGGCGGAAAAGTCAGAATATTTAAGAAAGACTTTTTGAGGGAAAGCGGCAAAGAATTTGAAAGAGTGAGTTTCGTTTATACTTACACTTACCCGCCGCTTATGAAAAAAATCTCCGCCTACGTTCTGCCCAATCTCAAAAAGGGAGCCAGGATTCTTACGGTATCTTTCAGTCTGCCCGAAGAAAACGGCGATTTTAAAATCGTAAAAATCGGACAAGTGGGATGGCACAAGATTTTTATTTATGAGAAAATAGTGTAGCTGCGAATTTTTAACTCTAAATTTTGCGATTTTCAAATCGGGAATTAAATGAAAATTGTAAATTGTAAATTAATTCGATAGAATAGTGACTTATGGAATCCCAACTAATCAATAAGATAATTCTCGAAGTTCGAGCCGGTACCGGCGGGGACGAAGCGTCTCTTTTCGCTGGAGACCTTTCGAGGATGTATCAAAAATATTCCCAAAAGAGAGGATGGAAATTTTCCGTTCTGGATGCGTCTGAATCGGGAGCAAGGGGTTATAAAACGCTCATAGCCGAAGTTTCCGGTAACGGGGTTTATGAAGCTTTGAAATGGGAATCAGGAGTTCATAGAGTGCAAAGAGTTCCCGCGACAGAAAGACAGGGAAGAATACACACTTCGACAGCGTCGGTGGCCGTACTTCCTCTAGTTGAAGCTAAAGATATTGAAGTCAAAGACAGTGATTTGGAGGTCACTTTTTCGAGAGCCGGAGGACCTGGCGGCCAAAACGTAAATAAAGTGGAAACGGCCGTAAGGATCCTCCATAAGCCCACCGGTATAGTTGTTTCCTGCCGCTCTGAACGCTTTCAGCACGCTAATAGGGAAAAGGCCATGGAAGTATTGAGAGCCAAGTTGTACGAGATGGAACAATTAAAAACAGTCGGCTCGGTTGAAGAAATGAGGAGGAACCAAATAGGTTCCGGCGACAGATCCGAAAAAATAAGAACCTATAATTTTCCGGAAGACAGAATAACCGACCACCGGATAGGCAAGAAATTCCATAACATAGAGAAAATATTAGAAGGTGACTTTGATCAAATCGCGAAGGCGTTCAAAAATTAAATTTTGA
>JAKAHT010000023.1 GCA_021814805.1 bacterium | reverse complement strand
TTGCCTTTCGTTCTCATCATTACTTGCCCTACTAAAAATTGGAGTGCGTTTTGTTTCCCTTTCTTATAGTCGGCGACTGATTTTTCATTTTTATGAATAACTTCTTCTATTACTTTTTGAAGTTCATCTTCGTTGCTTATAGCTTCCATACCTTCGTTTTTTATCAAATTTTCAGGATCATCGCCGGTTTCAAACATCTTGGCTAAAACGTCTTTCGCTAGGCGGCTTGTGATTTTCCCGTTTTGATTAAGAAAAATAAGGTGGGCAATGTGTTCAGGTTTTATTTTGATCCCTGTAATTGGAACGTTCTTGGTTTTCATAAGGCCCTTCAGGTCGCTTGTTATGTAATTGACGAGGAGTTGGTAATCAGGCTTGGTTGTTTTTTCCTTTAGTTCAGAAGCTGACCACTCAAAATAGTCGGCTAAATCCTTTTCCGAGACGAGGGTTTCTATCGAATCTTTATTCAAGGCATACTCTTCGACGAACCTATGTCTTTTAGCATCCGGCAATTCAGTGAGCTCTCCTCCAATTTTTTTCATGTTAAACGAAGATAAATCGATGGGCGGTAAATCAGGTTCGGGGAAGTAGCGGTAATCGTTGGCTTCTTCTTTCACGCGCTGGCTTACCGTGACATTTCGCACATCATCCCACCCCCGCGTCTCCTGGATGATTTTATTCCCTTCGTCCAAAAGTTTCGCTTGCCGATCGATCTCGAACTCGATTGCGTCGTGAACCGCTTTGAACGAGTTGATGTTCTTTACCTCCACTTTGGTTCCAAGTTTCCCTGCACTTTCAGGAGCTATGGAGATATTGGCTTCGATTCTCATTTGTCCTTTTTCCATG
This sequence comes from bacterium, assembly GCA_021814805.1. GTDB lineage: Bacteria > Patescibacteriota > Minisyncoccia > UBA6257 > GWB1-50-10 > JAKAHT01. The sequence continues at coordinate 3,577 of JAKAHT010000023.1, read as the reverse complement.
TTGGCGTCCGATGCACCGAGATATCGCAGGATTTCCTGCAAGCCTTTAGCAAATGAAACCGCTTCGTCGGCATTGTGAATATCAGGCTCGGTCACGAGTTCCATGAGCGGCAGGCCGGCTCGATTGAAATCGACGAGAGACGAATTTTTCCCGTGAGCCAAACGTCCGGCATCCTCCTCCAAATGGACTCTCGTAATTCTTATATCCCTTAAGAAACCCTCTTTCACAATTGGGTGTTCGTACTGGGAGATCTGATAGCCCTTAGGCAAATCAGGATAAAAGTAGCTCTTGCGGTCGAATTGCGAGTAGTCGGCTATCTTGCCCTTGAGGGCTAAACCGATTTTTATCATAAGTTCCAAGGCTTCCCTGTTTATAACAGGCAGTGTCCCGGGGTGCCCCAAGCAAATAGGGCAGACATTAGTATTCGGCCGCTCTTCGTCGGGATCGTTTTTGCACGAACAGAACATCTTGGTTCGTGTTTTCAATTCTGCATGGATTTCTAATCCTATGGTGGGAACGTACATATGGCAAAAATTTACAATTACTAATTTACAATTTTCAATCAAGTCCCAATGAATAAATTACCAAAACTTGAAAATTGAGACATTGAAAATTCAGCGAAAATTGAGAATTGAAAATTGATGGTTTATTGTTTAATATAATATTAATCTATCCATTACTGCTGTGGCAAATTTAAGCGCTTTTCAGAATATTTTAGGATTCACGTTCAAGGAAGAGAGCCTTCTTAAAGAAGCTCTGACTCATCGCTCTTATTTAAACGAGCACCCGAGCTGGCCTTTGAGCCACAATGAGCGCTTGGAGTATTTGGGTGACGCAGTGCTGGAACTCGTAGTCAGCCGCTTTTTATTTGAGAAATTCTCCGATTTTCCGGAAGGTAAGCTTACCGGTCTTAGAGCGGCACTTGTGAACTATCGTATGCTGTCGAAAGTGGCTTCGGAGATATCTTTGGATAAATTTATTTTAATGTCGAAGGGAGAATCCAAAGACAGCGTGAAAGCCAAAGAGATAATAATGGCCAACGCGATGGAGGCTTTGATAGGGGCTGTTTATATGGATAGCGGCTATGATTCTGCCGAGAAATTTATAAATAAGTTCGTGCTTTCCCATTTGGACGAGGTGGTGAATTTGGGCTTGGATAAGGATGCTAAGAGCCTTCTCCAAGAATTGGCTCAAGAGAAAGAAAAAGTAACCCCGACTTACCGTGTGCTCAAAGAAGAAGGACCGGATCACAAGAGAACTTTCTACGTCGGAGTCTTTTTTGGAGAAGAGATGATGGAAAGGGGTGTCGGCAGCTCCAAGCAGGAAGCTGAAACCAACGCGGCCGAGAACGCCATAAAGACATTAGAAGAAAAAATGAAATGGCAGATTCAAAAGTAAACCCTCACGTCTTTTCCGATAAAGGTGTGAGGATAAACCTATTAAGCAGATTGGAATTGCAAGGTTTTAAGTCTTTCGCCGGTAAGACCGTTTTTGAATTCCCGGGAAGGGTGGTCGGGGTTGTCGGACCGAACGGTTCCGGGAAGTCAAACATTATAGATGCCGTAAGGTGGGTTTTGGGGGAGCGGGAAGCCAAGCAGCTTCGCGGGGAGGGGTTGGAAAATTTAATCTTCGCCGGTACGCCGAAAAAACCGGCTGTCGGCTTCGCCCGCGTGGATCTCGTTTTAGACAACAAGAGCAAGGTATTTCCCATAGATGCTGAGGAAGTAGTTTTGTCGAGGAGAGTTGATCGTTCTGGTGTCTCTGAATTTTCTTTGAATGATTCGGAAATAAAATTAAAGGATCTCTTGCCGCTCCTCGCGAGAGTGAGGCTGGGAGCAAGAGGGATAATGATAGTGGGACAGGGTCAGAGCGACATATTTGTTATGAGTTCTCCCAAAGAAAGAAGGGAAATGATAGAGGAATTTTTGGGACTCAGAGAATTCAGGATAAAGAAAAGCCAAGCCGAAAGAAGACTGGATTCCAGTCTGATAAATATAGATAAGATAAAAGCCATGCTTGAGGAGCTGGCTCCCCAAGTCAGGGTTTTTAAGAAACAAAAATCCAGGCTGGAAAAACGATCCGAGGTAGAGGAGGAGCTCCGCGTTTTGGAGGATTCTTACTATTCTTTTAAATACGCCAAACTCAAGGATGAATTTAGATCGGCATCGTTACCGGAAGAAGAGCTTAAAAGAGAAAGAGATGTCTTGGAGGATGAAATCCAGAAAGAAGAAAAAATATTGAATGCCCTTTATAAGAACGATGACGATTATGCGAAGATAAAAGAAATAAGAGTCAAAATAAATTCTCTTCTTGATTTCGAGTCAGAAAAACAAAGAGCTCTTTCAAAAATAGAAGCTAAAATAGAAATACAAAAAGACACCCCTCTCTATACGCGGAAGCCGGAGGAGCTCAAAAATTTCATAACCGGCTTAAGAAATAAAATAGAGGAAGCTCTGGAATTGAATGATATTTTAAGAATAAAATCCCACCTAAAAAGCATGGTGGAAAGCGTCAGGGATTTCTTTGCCGCCCGAAACGAAAAACCGGAAACCGACTTCAGTGAGGATAAAAAAAATCTTTCGGAAGAGATAAAAGAAATCAGGCTTCAGATTGAAGACTTAAGGAAAGGGGAAGATGAAGTATCCAGAAAATCCAGGGAATCTAATATGGAGTTCAGAGAGAAAGTGGAGAAACTCAATCAGAAGAAAAATGATTTGTATTCTCTTGATAGAAAAATGCAATCGATAATTCTCCAAAAGGAAACAATAGATATGAAGCGCGAAGAGCTTATAAGGGCTTGGGTAGCTTTAGGTAAAAATGTCGAAACCTTGAAGCGTGTGGTTCCTCCGGAAGACATGGATGAAGAGACATTGAGGGCGTCGGAATCTAAAATGATGAGGTTGCGCGGCGAGCTTTCTGCCATAGGAGAGATAGACGTTAATGTCTTTAAAGAATTCGAGGAATCAGAGAAAAGATACGAGTTTTTGGAAGTGCAGCTTGCCGACCTTGAAAAAGCGGTGGCTGATCTTAAAGTGCTCATTAAGGATTTGGATTTAAGAATAAAAAATGATTTCAAGGTTTCTTTTAAAGCCATAAGCGATGCTTTTGATGAATATTTCAAACTGATGTTCGGCGGAGGCAAGGCGAAACTCGTGATTGAGGAAAAAGTTAAGCTGCCCCCAATCATCGAGGAAGGCGTTTTAGAAACCAATGGAACGGAAAATCCAGAGGAGGAGAAAGAAGAGGAATTGGGAGTCGATATCGATCTCAGCTTGCCGAGAAAAAAAATAACCGGCGTCGGTATGCTTTCGGGAGGAGAAAAAACCCTGGTTTCTTTGGCGGCGCTTTTCGCTTTAATCTCCATATCCCCGCCGCCATTTTTGGTTCTTGATGAAATAGATGCGGCCCTCGACGAAGAAAATGCGAGGCGTTTTTCCGAACTCATAAAGCAGTTTGCCGGAAAAACACAATTCATCGTAGTCACTCATAACAGATCGACCATGGAAGCGGCCGAGGTGCTTTATGGGGTGACGATGGGTGATGATGGTGTCTCGAAGGTGCTCTCGCTGAAGCTCGA
>JAKAHT010000022.1 GCA_021814805.1 bacterium | reverse complement strand
TCCACATATCCCAATCATCAGCCATTTTGAATCTTTCATCAAAATAGCCAACTTTATCAAATACACTCCTTTTGGCCAAGACAGCGCTGGGATAAGGTATTATATTAGAACACAATATTTTCTCTAAAAGCTTGTCGTCGGATATTTTCAATTTCGACTCGGATTCGATTCCTTTCAACTCATTAACAAAAATGGCGTTACAAGCCACAAAACCTAAATTATTATCACCGATCATCAACTTCAACTGCTCTTCTAATTTAGTCGGCTTCCATTCGTCGTCGTGTTGCAGTATAGCAACATATTCACCGCTGCTATTTTTTATCCCGCGATTTGTCGGTCCGGATGGGGAACCAGAATTTTCTTGAAATATGTATTTTACACGGCTATCTTTTTCGCAAAACGATTTTACTATTTCACCAGTACTATCTTTTGAGCCATCATCTACAACCACAAGCTCCCAATTCTCATGTGTTTGCTTTAAAACGCTCTCTATTGTCCTGCTTATAAATTTGGAACTGTTGTAAGCAGGTATTACTATCGAAACAGACGGATTCCCGGCTTCCATAATCAATTTTTAAATCCGGAGATTTCATTCAGAAAAGGTAATTTGGAATCCTTATCAGACACCACCGGGTCAGAAAATGGCCATTCGACGCCTACATTGGGATCGTTCCATCTTATGCCGGCATCACACTCTTTATAGAAATATTCATTGACCTTATAAGCTACTTCCGCTTCTCCGCTCGTCACGCAAAAACCATGAGCAAATCCTACGGGCACATAGAGCAGCTTTTTATTTTCTTCAGACAACACAAACCCCTCCCATTTCTTAAACGTATCGGAATCCTCTCTTAAATCAACTACAACATCGAATATTTCCCCCCTTATACATCTCACGAGCTTACTCGTCGGATGAGGCATAGTCTGGAAATGCAGTCCTCTCAAAACTTTACCTACTGAACGCGACTGATTATCCTGGATAAAAACATCTTTTATACCCACTTCTTCCAGATCTTTAGCGTTGTATGTTTCCATGAAAAACCCACGGTTATCTCCAAAAACAGTAGGCTCGAGAAGCATCACTTCTCCAAATTTTTTATCGAGAATTTTAAACTTACCCATTTTTCTTCATGTACTCCGAGAACTTCTCAAAAAGATAATCCAGTTGATTATCTGTCAGGGCATGATGGTTTGGCAAAAGGAATGTTTGCTCAGTGATAAATGTGGCTCCATGAAGATTGCCAACTTTTCTGTGAGGAATACTCTTGAAAGCCGGATGAAACAAAGCGTTCCCGGTAAAAAGTAGTCTTGTTTGTATTCTATTAAGTTCGAGAAAAGTTAAAAGTTTTTTTCTGTTTATCTTCGATTTATTCCTTATGGAAAGAGGAAAAGCCAATAAACTATGCTCGCTATTTTTCAAGAACTCCGGCAACATAAAGTCATCTTCAAATTTCGAGAAGAAAGTTAAGAGTTTTTTAGTGACCTCCCTTCTCCGGCCGTTGAACTTATTTATTTTTTTCAACTGTTCTAATCCGAAAGCAGCCTGCATGTCTGTTGCTCGCAGATTAAAGCCTAACTCATCCCAAACAAATTTTCCGTCATAATCGATGCCGTTCAATTTAACATTAAATCTCTCTCTCACATCTTCGTTATATCCGATATTTCTCCTTCCCCAGGTAGCAAATACTTCAGCTTTCCTCCTTAAATCTGGATCATTCATCATGACAGTACCGCCAACGCCTCCAGTTGTTATTGTATGGGTAAAATAAGAACTGGTTGTCACTATATGAGACCAGCTCCCGGACGGTTTTCCGTTTATTTTAGCTCCTTGCGTGTCGCAACTATCCTGAATAACAACAACTCCTTTTTTCTTAGCCAGTTTAGAAATAGCGGGCCAATCATTTAACATGCCGGTCGTATCGGGTATCATTATGGCCACTGTTTTTTTGCTTATGGCCTTTTCAACATCTTCTAAAGTCGGATTATATCTTCCCGGTTCCGAATCAACAAAAACCGGCACCAAGCCGGCGTACAATATCGGAGAAAGCGTGGTACCAAAAGTACAAGCCGGAGTCACAACTTCACCTCCTTTAGGAAATTTATTAACCAGAAGTGCTAAAAGATTTGCAGAAGACCCAGAGTTAACAAAAAGGCCATACTTCTTACCAAAGAGTTCGGCCATTTTAGACTCAAATTCTTTAGAATTCTTCGCCGGCCCCAGCCAGCGGCTTTTTAAAACCTTTAGAGCTGCTGCTATTTCTTCTTTGCCATAAACAGCTGTGGCATAAGGAATTTTATATTCCTCTATCGATTTTACTATTTTCATATGAGGCTAATTATACCAGAAAATCACTGCTTAATCCATTCGCCTTTAACGTAATCATCAAGAGCCTCCTGCCATGGCCTCATAGCCCCTCCATTTAATGATTCCATTATGTCGCAATTGCTTCTTGAGGCGTCTAAATTAAAATAACTCGAATCAACCGGAATTATTTTTGATTCGGAACCTGTAGCTTTTTTTATTTCGAGAGCAATATCATATCTCGAACAAGAACCTTCGTTCATAGCATGAACTATGCCCTTTTTGTCGTTTTCAATGAATCCTTTTATTTTGGAAACCAAATCTTTGGCGTAAGTCAGAGAGCCGAATTTATCGTTAACGGCTTTTATTTCATCTTTCTGAAGTTGTTTTATTATTTTAGCTACGAACTTTTGATCTTTTTTAGGTCCGCCGCCAAACATCCAGCCAGCCCGCACTATAAGGTAATCGTCTAATATATCTCTAACCGCTAGCTCTCCCAGATATTTAGATCTCCCGTAATGATTATTGGGAGAAGGTCTGTCGTTTTCTAAATAAGGTTTACCTTTGACACCGTCAAAAACATAAACCGTCGAAATATAGACAACTTTGGCCCCTATTCTTCTTGCGGAACTCGCCACATTGAAGGTGCCGATACTGTTTGTCATATAAGCATACTCCGGATCACGCTCGCACCTATCTACATCTGTTTCGGCAGCAAGATGTAAAACAACTTTAGGTTGATATCTGTCAAAAACCGAATCAACTTCCTTGGGATCAGCCACATCTAATGCTCTTCTATCAAGTTTTATACCAAAATCCACATAACTACCAACCATCCCAAAAGCCCCCGTAACTAATACTTTAGATGATAGTTTTTCCTCCATTTTATTATTTTAGATTAGCTAAGGCGTTCGAAACCGTAGTATCTTGCGGCCAATATTTCAGTATTTCTTCACCTATCGGCTTGGCTTCATTTGGCTTATTTTCGTAGGCGTATAAGGAAAAGAGCCCATAAAGGAACTGGGGGCGACGGGGGCTCAAATTTTCCCCTTCTTTATACAAATTCTCGGCTTTTTGAAGAGCATCGGGCTTGTTATATTTTTCGCCGTAACTCGAAAGAATAGATGCCTCAAGAAGGACGAGCTGGGTATAATTCAAACCTTTATTGCCAAGCGTATCGGCATCAATCCTATCTACGGTATAGTTCACAAGCGCGGTCGCTATCGGCTCCGGCAAGGATTGTTTTTGATCGGTTAGAAAACTCAAAACATTATTAGCGAAGAATCTTATCATTTCGGGTTGGCCGACCGGAGACCAAAAATTAAAAGCCGTATCGTAAGGCTTTAGAAAATCCTCAAGAGTGGTTGCCCCTCCAGCTCCCTGCATAGCGGCTATATACAAGCTCGATTTGGCATACGGAAGATAAGCGGAAGTATAAAGCAAGCCTAAAGCAAAAACCGTCACAAGAAGGGCTATGAGTTGTTTGAGGTTGGTGGACATAGATTTTAATTTTGAATTACTTAATTTCGGATACCGAATGAAGTTCATGGTTCGAGAAAGCCAGGAAAACGAATAAGCTTATATACATAGGAAGGACATCGAAGAGAGTCGCGCCGGTCACAAGATACGCAACAGGCATAGCAAAGAAAAGCGCACGGGTGGTCAGCGCCCTATAGTCAGTATTTTTTACGATACCGTCCTTTTCTTTCTTCTTAAAAAATTGAACATAATAAAGAGCAAATACAGCAAGGTAAGCAGCGAGACCCAAAATACCCGTTTCCGCGCCGTAATCAAAAAATACACTATGCGCTCTGTCGAACCATGTTTGAGAGCTAGGATCGCTCGGATTGAAATGTCTTATATCGAAATATTTATCAAAGGCCACACTGAAATTTTCCGGACCCCAACCTAAAACAGGTCGAGCGACAATTGCTTTTATAGCACTTTCCCAAGTCCAAATTCTTGTTGAACCGGCCTGAAACGATATATCAGCAAATCTTCCTATAATAGGCAGATTTTTAACTAAAGAAGAGCTTCGGAAATTTATGAAAAGAGCAACGCAAACCACCAAAAGAATCAACGCTCCTATAAGAACGCTTTTTATTTTTTTAGTTGGCCATTTTAAAGCTAAATAAATGAGGGTCATAATTATGCCAGCCCCAAAACCGAGAAAGGCACCGCGCGTTTGGGATAAAATGAAGAAAAAGAAGAAAACAACAGCCAAAACACCATACCACCAGGATTTTGTGTTGCGTGCTTGATTGGTATTAAGCAAAAGATATAAAGCAAAGAAAACTGTAAATATCATAAACTGACCCATATAATCAGGGTTGCCCAAACTACCCTGAAACCGGTTAGCAAATGAGAAGCTCGGTCCGATGAAACCCTGAACGCTTCCCGCCAAAAAACCGTAAAAAACCACTAGACCGGCCGCAATAAGCATTATCTTCAGCATCTTTTGCCAATCATCCTTATTTTTAAAAAGAGAAACCATAAGGAAAAAGAATATAAAAAGATGAAGAAGCTGGACGCCAGCCTCACCTCTCTCAAAATTTCCCCAAAAAGCCGCCCATGGGTCATAAGCCAGGAAAGAAG
>JAKAHT010000009.1:21710-25542 GCA_021814805.1 bacterium | reverse complement strand
GCCGACAATTTCAAGTCTCTTCCCGGATCAGCTAATTTTGAAATAACGAACGAAAACGTGACGGGATCTTCGAGTGGTAGCGGTTATGATGTTTTCATAGAAGGTACAATGTCGGAATTCGTTTTCGACGAGAGTATGCTCCAAAAGGCGATAGTGAGCTCCTTAGGATCGTCTTACGGATCGGATGTTAAGGTAGATGATTTCAATGTTTCTTACTCGACGAGTACGCCCGATTTTTCTGGCGGCAAGATGGTTTTTAACGCTTCAGGTACGGTGGTTTATGAACCGAATATCGATGTCGGGAAGATCAAGGGAGACATTTCCGGCCAGACATCCGACGGTTTGAAAGCTACCATCTTCAGTTTGCCCGGCCTCGAGTCGGCCAACGTTTCCTTCTGGCCGTTCTGGGTGAATGAGGTGCCCAAGAATACTTCCAATATCAACATAAAGGTGCAGTGATCCGGAAGAGCTTATTGACTTTATAGGTTATTTTTTGTACCATAGAGACTACTTGATGAAAACGGGAGAAAAGTTGGTAAAAGTCGAGGGAGTGGCATTGGAAGCGTTGCCGGGATTGCTTTTCAGAGTAAAATGCGGATCCCCAAGCGGCGAGAAAGAAATTCTCGCCCATTTAGCTGGTAAGTTGAAACTGAACAGAATAAAAGTGATACCGGGAGACAGAGTTTTGATAGAAATGGCAAATGAAAACGACACCAGAGGAAGAATAATAAGAAGACTATAAAAATGAAGGTTAGAGCATCGGTTAAAAAAATTTGCGGCAATTGCAAAACCGTGAGACGAAACGGTCGGGTTTACGTCATTTGCTCTAAGAACCCCAAACATAAACAAAGGCAAGGGTAAGCGAGGTATTTAAACATTTATTTTTATGAGAGTAGCAGGAGTCAACATACCTGATAGCAAAAAAGTCCAATTCGCCTTGGCTTACATCTACGGTGTGGGTTTTACTTTGGCCGGACGGATACTCGAAGAAGCCAAAATAAAACCGGAGAAAAGAGCTAAAGATTTGACACCGGAAGAGGTCAATAAAATTCAATCCATAATAGAAAAGAATTATAAGGTGGAAGGAGAACTTCGCCAGGTTATAAAGCAAAATGTTTCCAGGCTTAAAGATATAAAAAGTTATCGCGGAGTGCGTCATCTGAGGAAACTTCCCGTGAGAGGTCAAAGAACCAAAACCAACTCAAGGACTGTGAGAGGCAATGTAAGAAAGACGGCCGGCAGTGGTAAGAGGAAAGTGGAACTCAAGTAAAAAAACAATGGGTAAGAAAAAAGTAATACAAAAATCAAAAGAGGAGATAATAAAGGAGAACAAGTCAATGGAAGAAGCCGTTTCCAAACAGGCATCTTCTCAGGGCAAGCAAAAATTCAACGAAGGCAGGATTTATATCCAGTCCACTTACAACAACACCATAATTTCGGTTACTGATAATAAAGGTAATATAATAACCTGGATGTCTGCCGGATCTTTGGGTTTTTCCGGTCCGAAAAAAGCGACGCCTTTCGCAGCCTCCAAAGTGGCTGAAGCTATCGCTCAAAAAGTGGAAAAATCAGGCCCATCGACAGTGGAAATATATGTGAGGGGAGTAGGTTCCGGCCGGGATTCCGCCATCAGATCTTTCATAGCCAAAGGATTTAATGTGACAAAAATTAAAGACGTAACGCCCATTCCCCACAACGGTCCCAAGCCGCCTAAGGTAAGGAGGGTTTAAAAATATGAAAAATGTAAAAGAAAAAAAAGAGCGGTCTTTGGGCATAAAACTTTTTCTCAAAGCGGAACGCTGCAATTCTCCGAAATGCGCGACGGTAAGGAAGCCTTACAGGGCCGGTATGCACGGACAAAAGAGAAGGAGAGCTATTTCAGATTACGGCCGCCAATTGCAGGAAAAACAAAAAGTGATGTTGATTTACGGTCTGAATAATCGACAAATGCTGGGGCTTTTCAAAGACAGCTCGCCGGCCAAAATATATTCGGTTTTGGAAAAAAGGCTGGATCGAGTGGTTTATTATTTAGGTTTTGCTCCTTCGCCGAGAGTTGGCAGACAAATGGTTTCTCACGGCCACATCATGGTAAACGGCCGAAAAGTGACAATCCCGTCTTTCAGCGTTAAAATAGGCGATAAGATTTCAATAAGACCGGAGTCGAAATCAAGCAAGCTTTTCGAGGGTGCTGGAGAAAGGATAAAGCAAGTAGACATACCGAGCTGGCTCAAAATCGATCCGGAAAAAATGATCGGCGAGTGCGTCGCTCTGCCGAGCGTGGAAGGTGTTCAATTGCCATTTGATTTAAGTTTGGTCGGAGAATTTTATTCAAGGTAAAAAAATGAAGTACACACATTTAAGTGACACAGTGTCGATAAAAACAGTTTCCGAAGAAGGTAACGTAGGAGTCTTTCATGTGGAAGGACTTTATACCGGTTATGGAGTGACGTTAGGGAACTCTTTAAGACGGGTTCTTTTATCTTCGCTTCCCGGAGCAGCCATTACCGAAGTTAAGGTAAAGGGAGTGGATCACGAATTTTCCACTTTGCCGGGGATGATGGAAGACATAGTCGAATTCACTTTGAATCTCAAAAAGGTCAGGTTTTATTTCACAGCCGACGAGCCGCAAACCCTCAAATTCCATTTCAAAGGAGAAGGAGATGTAAAAGCCGGCGATATAGAGGATAATGCTTTCGCGAAAGTTTTAAACAAGGATCTTCATATAGCTACCCTCACCAAGAAAGGAGCCGAACTCGATGCCGAGGTTACGGTGGAAAAAGGCCTGGGTTATGTGGTCGCTGAATCGAGGAAGATGGAAAGATTGTCTGTCGGGACAATAGTTTTGGACGCTATATTTTCTCCGGTGGTCAAGGTTTCTTTTGAAGTTGAAAATATGCGCGTCGGCGACAGGACCGATTTCAACAGATTGAAACTTGAAGTGGAAACGGACGGATCGATAAGTCCCTCGGAAGCTCTTCATAAAGCGGCCAATGTTTTGAAAGATCACTTCGAAAAAATCACTGCGGTGGAAGTCGTTCCGGCTGAAATGCCAGACGGAGAGCCTAAATCAAAGAAGAAAAAGTAAAATGCGCCATTTAAAGAAGGGAAGAAAATTCGGCCTCAAACGGGGACAAAGGAAATCTTTTTTGAAGGTTTTAGTGAACAACCTCATAAGCCATGAGCATATCATGACGACCGAGGCCAGGGCCAAGGAAATAAGAAAGATAACCGAAAGATACGTCACTTACGGCAAGAAACAAAACTTGGCTGGAATGAAGTTGCTTTTGAAATATCTCCCCAAAAAATCGGCTTATAAAATTTATCACGATATCGCTCCCAGGTACGCCAAAAGAAACGGGGGATATCTCAGGATTTTAAAAATGGCTTCTTCAAGAAAAAACGATGGATCGAAAATGGCTAAAATAGAATTCGTTTAATTCCATGGAACACGTAATAGACGCAAAAAACAAAAGATTAGGAAGGTTGGCTACCGAAATAGCCACAATTCTCCAGGGAAAGCACAAACCGGGATATAATCCGCGCCTTGAAGGGGATGATACCGTAAGGATTAAAAATATTTCTAAGCTTACTTTGAGCGGCAACAAAGCCAAGACTAAAATTTATTACAGGCATACTGGCCCCTTGGGCCACTTGAAGGAAGATAAATTTGCTTACGTTTTTGAAAAAAAGCCGGAATGGGTTTTGAGGCATGCAGTAAGACTGATGCTTCCTAAAAACAAACTGGCGGCTAAAAGGTTGAAGAAGCTCATAATAGAAAAATAATGCCTCCAAAAAAATCTAGTACAACGGAAAAAGCGGAAAAAAAGGCTGC
>JAKAHT010000009.1:7313-21610 GCA_021814805.1 bacterium | reverse complement strand
TCCCGCTTCGGCGGGATTTTTCATTCAAAAGATTCGTTATTTCTGTTTCAAGGCGACTTCGAAGAGAGACCCGTCTTTTATGAAATAAATATTGTTATTGGAAAGCACGGCTTTTGAGATGTTCGACTCCATTTCGTACTGGTTTTGAGGAGACCTTTCGTCGAGTTCGCTCAAAATCAGATTTCCATTTTCGAGTATCAAGCCGTAATTGGGAATACCCGGCAGCCAAATGAAGTCGGAAGCCGGGCCGGGGGTTTTTACGTTCCAAAAATCTCCGCTCATCACTTGATAGTCCATTTTATAGTCTTTTATGGCGAGTATGGTCACGGCGCCGGTTCCCGAGATCAAGGCCAGTCTGTTGCCGTCTGGAGAAGGATATATTTTTGAAAAAGGCAAGGAAGACGAAGAGAAAACCGTGGAAGTGCCGTTGGATCTATCATATTCATGGAGTTTTCCAGAATTGTCCAAAATATAGAGCTCATCTCCGCCAGCATCGGTCGATAAATCGTTCAAACCGCCTGTTATTCCGGTCTCGATGTTCGTGTTGGTTCTTAAAACCAGATTGGCTGAAAATATATTGCCGCTTTTTTCAGCCACGAAGATCTCATTGCCGTTTTGGTAGGAAAACTGATTGTCCGGCAGGGAATAGAGTTTTCCTGTACTGCCGTTTACGGTGCTTACGTAATAAATATATTTTTCTCCGGTTCCGACGACAGCGTTTTGATCGAAAGGATGGAAAAACCATTTTTCTATTTTCGTTCCTTTTGGCAAATCGATGGCAAAATAAGCTCCGGGGTTATCGAGATTCACCGCATAATATCCGTTCTGGTCGCCGGTTATCACGATATTCCTGTTTTCATCACTTAAATACACCGATGTTCCCTTTATTTTTTCATTGCCGAAATAGAGCAAATTCTGGTCTGTCTTTATGACAAGGCCGTCTGATGTCAGCCAAAAGTCGGCTGTCTTGTAATCAGATATTTTTTTATTGCTCCAGGTTTCCGGCCAGAGTATCACTTGAGAAGCGGAAGTCACGACTCCCGGAGTTACGGTGAGACTTTTTTGCCAGGATGAATAGCCGGGGTAACTTATTTTCACGTTGTAATTTCCCGGGGCGAGGTTGTTTAAAAAAGTTCCGCTGCTTAAGAGATTTCCTATGGTGCTGCCGTAATCTCTTACGGAACCGTTTATTTCCACCTGTGACTCGGAAGGGGTATAGTTCAGGAAAATGCCGCCGGTCCTCATAAAATCTAGCGTTTGATAATCAAAAACGAGCCCCTGAGCGGAAACTATAAGATAAGCTCCGACCAGCACGAAAATGGCTATGAATAAATAGAAGAAAAACTTCCTGGCTTTCAAGTTCATAGTAATTTAAATATAATACTAAGGTAATCAAATTCCAAATATGACTTTAAACACCAATGAGTATTTCAATGTCAAAGGCGGCAAGCCTCTGGAAGGAAAAATAAAATTGGCCGGAGCTAAAAACGCCGCTACCAAGATGCTTGTTGCATCTCTTTTAACCAAAGATGAATGCGTTCTCGATAATTTTCCCAACATAGGAGATACGGAAATAGCCGTCGAGCTTTGCCGTATTTTGGGAAGCGAAATAAAAATTTCGGGATCCACCGTTACCATCCAAACCAAAGAAATAAAAAATACCAAAGTGGAAGCGTTAAGTCGTCGGAACAGGATTCCTATTCTGGCTTTAGGACCGCTTCTCACGAGAGTCGGCGAAGCAGAAGTGCCCGTAGTGGGAGGAGACAAAATAGGGGCCAGGCCGGTGGACCTCCATATAGATTCTTTGAAAATGATGGGTGCGGAGATAGAGGTGGTAAATGATACTTACCGGGCGAGAGCTCCCCAAGGCCTTAAAGGCACGGAAATATCACTTAAGTACCCCTCCGTTGGAGCTACGGAACAAATCATAATGTCGGCTGTTATGGCCAAAGGAAGGACTATTTTAAGAAATTCGGCCATCGAACCGGAAATAATTGATCTTATAAAACTTCTTCAAAAGATGGGCGCTATAATCGAGCTTGGTACAAACAGAGTCATTTCTATTTTCGGAGTGCCGGAGCTTCATGGAGCGAAGCATAAAATTTTAAGCGACAGGAACGAAGCCGTGTCTTTTGCTTCTCTCGCTGTCGCAACTTCTGGAAGAATATTTGTTGAAGGCGCTTCGCAGGATCATTTAATAACTTTCTTGAATAATCTGAGAAGAATAGGCGGCGAATACGAAGTGGAGGAAAACGGCATTTGGTTTTGGAGAGCTAAAAAGCTGGAAGGCATCAAAGTTGAAACGGATACTCATCCGGGATTCATGACCGACTGGCAACAACCGTTCGTGGTTCTCCTGACTCAAAGCGATGGGGCTTCGGTGGTTCATGAAACAGTTTATGAAGACAGGTTTGGTTATACCAAAGACTTGAATTTAATGGGAGCAAATATTAGAGTAGTTAAGGAATGTTTGGGCGATTTGCCCTGCAGATTCAAGGATTCGCTTTCAGCGCACAGCGCCATAATTTACGGGCCGACAAAACTCAAGGGTCAAGAACTTACTGTACCCGATCTCCGGGCCGGTATAGCTCATCTCATAGCCGCGCTAGTGGCCGAAGGTGAATCGACTATAAGAGGCATACACGAAATAGACAGAGGCTACGAAAATATCGATGAAAGGTTGAGAAGTCTGGGAGCGGAAATAAAAAGAATATCATAAACATTATGTTCACTAGAAAAATAGGAATAGATTTAGGAACCACCAATACGCTGGTTTTTTTGCCTAAAAAAGGAATTGTCATAAACGAGCCGACAGTGGTGGCTCTTTCGAAGCCTGGTAATAGCGTGCTAGCCGTCGGGGCCGAAGCAAAAGAAATGGTCGGCCGGACGCCGGATGATATAGTAACTTACCGGCCTTTAAAAGACGGGGTGATAGCCGAGTATTATATAACCGAGTCAATGCTCAAATATTTCATTTCGAAGAGCGTCGGTCCTTTCAATGTCTGGAGACCGGACGTTGTTGTGTCGGTCCCTGCGGGCATAACTTCAACCGAATACCGAGCCGTCATAAATGCCGCCAAAGAAGCGGGTGCGAGGGATACTTATCCGGTCAAAGAACCTATTTTGGCGGCTTTAGGTGCCGGTATACCGATACATTCAGCCGAAGGTAATATGATAGTGAATATCGGAGGCGGAACGACGGAGGTGGCTGTCATATCTTTGGGAGGAATAGTCACCTGGTACAGTTTGAGGGTGGCCGGCAATAAATTCGATCAATCCATAAGCGATTACATAAAAAAGAAATACAGTTTGGCTATCGGAGAAACCACGGCCGAAAACATAAAAATTAACGTCGGCACCGCCCTGCCTAACAGGAACAAGATGGAAATGAAAATAAGGGGCCGGGACCTAAACTCGGGATTGCCCAAAGATTTGGTTATCAATTCCAATGAAATAGCCGAAGCCATCAACCAGCATCTCGTTGAAATAATGAACGCCGTTCAGGCTGTTTTTAACGTCACTCCGCCGGAATTAACCGCGGATATAATGGAAAAAGGTATCATACTTTCCGGAGGAAGTTCTCAGCTCCGCGATCTAGAGGAATTCTTCAAGAGGTCGCTCGGAGTTTCGGCTTACGTCGCCGAAAGCCCGATTCTCTGCGTTGCCAAAGGAACGGCTATGGTTTTGAGTCATCTCGAGGTTTATAAAAGAACACTCCTCAATAAGAGGTGAGTTTATGATCTTCGGTTACGACGATAAACTGGAATTATTCAAAAAGCTCATAAAAAACGACGATTTGTCGCACGCTTATCTTTTCTACGGCGAACCGGAAATAGGCAAGTTCTCTTTCACTAAAGTCTTAGGTAACCTTTTGGAAGGACATAATGCCGGAGAAGAAGTGCCTCTTTTGGATTCGATGTTTTTGGAAGCGGCAGAAGGCAAAACGCTCGGCATCGAAGATGTTTTAAGAATCCAGGAATTTCTTTATCAAAGTCCGCTTTTATCGAAGAGGAGAATGGCGGTTGTAAACGATGCAGGGAATCTGACGCGGGAAGCTCAGGGAGCCCTTCTTAAGATTGTGGAAGAGCCGCCGGAACATTCGCTTATCATATTCATCGCCGGCGACAAACGAGATCTTTTCGAAGCCTTGCTTTCTCGGGTGGAAAAAATATATTTTCCCGCCCTGCCGGAGAATAAAATAAGAAGCGGCCTTTCGGAATTTTTCGGAGTCGACAAAATCAAAGCTGAAAAAGCAGCCGCTCTGTCGTTCGGACGATTCGGCAGAGCTCTTATGATGACAAAGGAAGAAAAAAAACATGAGGAAGACAACGACGATTTTGAAGCGGAACTTTCTTCCGATATCCTGAAGCTTTATCGGGAAGGCGTCTCTAAAAATTACCGTATTTTATCCTGGCTTTTGGAGAGACAGATGTCCATAAAAAGATATAAGAGATATAATTTGAATTTGAAGTTGCAGAAAAAAGTCGTGGAAGGAATTTTAAAAAAATAATCATGGAAAAACAAATAGAAGAAATAACCAAGGACGGACAAGAAATATTAGGGAACCTCAAAAGGGCTTTGTCGGGCGTCAGAACTTCCAGGCCCAATACAGCGCTTTTCGAGGACATAAAAGTGGAATATTACGGCGGTCTCGTACCCATAAAACAACTGGGTACAGTGGGAGTTCATCCGCCGAGGGAAATAGACATACAAGTATGGGATCAAAGCGCCATTCCATCCGTCGTAAAAGCCATAGAGTCTTCTTCTTTAAATTTATCGGCCAATGTGGCCGGTAATTCGATAAAGATATTTTTGCCGGAATTAAGCGAAGAAAGAAGAAATGAGCTCATAAAATACGTGAAGAAAATGACGGAGGAGCATAAAATACAAGTCCGTCACGTGAGGGACGAAGCCAATAAAAGCCTCGAAAAGTCATTCGATGAAGGCGAAGTGACAGAAGACCAAAAATTCAAAACCAAGGAAAGAATTCAAAAAGAAGTTGATAAAATCAACGGAGAAATAGAAAAACTTTTGGAAGCTAAAATAAAAGAAATCGAAGAGTAACGGGTTTCGCTTGTTGGTTAGTCGAGAATAAAAAGGTATAATGCAAGGAAATGGATATCTTGCTTGTGATATTGGGTTTAGGGTTTTTAATTTTAGGACATGAATTCGGCCATTTTTCAGTGGCCAAATCGATGAAAATGAAAGTTGAGGAATTTGGTATAGGTTTTCCTCCGAGGATTTTCGGCCGAAAGAAAGGTGATACCGTTTACAGCGTGAATGCGCTGCCTTTCGGAGGTTTCGTAAAACTTTACGGAGAGGAAGATGAAAAAGCGGGCGACAGTGAGGCTTTTTTAAACAAGCCGTTCTATCAGAAATCTTTGGTGGTTTTAGCCGGAATATTCACAAATTTTGTAATCGGCTGGATATTGCTTACGGTGGTGCTTGTTTCGGGTACCCCCACTCATCTTATGATAGCGAGCGTTGAAAAGGGATCACCTGCCGAAACAGCCGGCCTTAAAGAAGGGGACATAATAAAGAAGGTTAATATAGGGGAAACATCTATGTCGGATCCTATAAACGACACCGCGTTCGTGAATTTGGTCAAGAATTCTTCCGATGCTTCGGTTTCTCTTCTCATAATGAGGGGTAAAAAATCAATGGATATCAATCTTGAAAAGAGACTGAATCCTCCGCCGGGCAAGGGAGCCATAGGTATAAGCTTGGTTGATATAGGAGCCCCACCGGAACCTTTTTTTAAGAGTATTGCCGATGCCTTTCTTGAAACGGTCAATTTCTCTCTTTTGATTTTCGGTGGGTTGTGGTCGCTTATAAGCGGCATATTCGTGAATCCTTCTGTTATAGAAGGAGTAGCCGGTCCGGTCGGTATAGTGGCTTTGGCGGCGAATGCAACCTCTATAGGCATAGTTTATCTTCTGCAGCTTCTGGCTCTGATATCGGTAAATTTGGCTGTTTTGAATCTTTTGCCTTTCCCGGCTTTGGACGGCGGCCGTTTTCTTTTCTTTCTTATCGAGAAAATAAGAGGCAGGAAAATTTCTTCCAAAATACAGCTCGCGATAAACGGCGCCGGATTTTTCATATTGATAATCCTCATGGTTTTTGTAACCTTCAACGATGTAAGAAATCTCGTAATCCATTGATATGACATCTAAAAACCAAAGCCATAAAAAGAAAGTAGCCGTTTTGATGGGCGGGCCATCCGATGAACACGACATTTCTCTGGAAAGCGGCGGGGAAGTTTTGAAAAGTCTGCCGAAGGAAAAATACGAAGCCGAGGCTTTTGAAATCAGTTTGGAAGGAAAATGGCCTATATCTCCGGAAGAAATTTCAAGACGTTTTGATGTGGCTTTCATAGCCATGCACGGATCTTATGGAGAAGACGGAACGATTCAGGCTATATTAGAGGAGTTGGGGTTGCCTTATACCGGATCACGTTCATCGGTTTCCGCTCTTGGTATGAACAAGTTCTTGTCGCTTAGATTGTTCAAGGCGGCTGGACTCGATGTTCCTCCTACGCTCTATTTCACGAGAGATCATTGGAAAAGGGACAGGGAAGATATAATGAAAAAAATAATCCATAATCTCGACAAGCCCTGGGTCTTGAAACCCAACGCTTCCGGTTCAAGCATTGGAGTCAAAATAGTGAACGATAAAGGAGGTCTGGAGGAAAATCTCGATTTTCTATTCAAGGAATTCAAAGAAGTGATTATTCAAAAATATATAGAAGGTAAAGAAGTGACCTGTGGTGTCCTGGATTACGGCACTCCCGATTCGGCCTTCCCTTTGCTACCCACCGAAATAATCCCTTTGAACAGGAAGTTTTTCGATTATTCGGCTAAGTATAACCCGGAATCGCATAAATATATGACGCCGGCCGGTATGCCTTCGCCTTATATAAAGGAGATAAGAAAAACGGCTCTTCTTGCTCATAAAATTATAGGGGCCAGGCATTTTTCAAGAACCGATATGATAATAGGCAAAGACAGAAAAATATACGTTTTGGAAATAAATACCATACCAGGCCTTACATCAGTCAGTCTGGTTCCCGAAGAGGCAAGAGTTTACGGTTTTTCTTTCGAAAAATTTTTGGATATGGCCGTGGAATCGGCTTTGAAAGATATTTCTTCTAAAAAAAGTAAAACAAAGAAAGTAGTATGAATAAAAAATCGAAAATATTCATCAGTTTACTAGTCGTTGCGGGCATATTAACCTTGGTTAAAACCGTGTTTTTGGATGGCAAAAAAGAGGGTCAGTCGGATTTAGCTTCGGTTTCCTCTTCTAATTCCGGTAATTCCGGAATGAAACTTTCCGACGCTCCTTTTTATAACAATGCTTTTGAAATATTTCCTTCTTTGGGACCTGGCGCCGAAACGGCGCTTGATGGTTTCGATTTGAGTGTTAAAAATGCGGGCAATGGATTGTCGGAAGTAACCTTAACTTCCAAAAAGGGCAATTACAAAAATCAAACGCTGGCTGTCAAAGACGGGGAAAAGGTATATTTTGTGGAACGATCGATGGGTGATGATTCCACCTCCACCGATTACGCTTATGCAGATGATTACGCCATAATAGTCGACGGGAACGGCTATATTCTTAAATGATCAAGAAAATAAGAGGAGTCGATATATTGAGCTGGTCCATTTCTGTACCGGCTTTTTGGTTCGGATGGAACGAGATTTTTTCTCCTTCAGATTGGGTGGCTTTTGTACCTCAATTTTTAGGCGAAGGCTCTTTAGCTTCCGTTCTTGTTATATTTCACGGATTTGTGCTCGTTTCGGTCGGCTTGAGCCTGATCCTGAATTACAAAAGAAAGTACGCCGGCTTGGTTTTCGGCCTGATGCTCCTAGAAATAATCGTCAATCTTTCCATCCAGTCCGGTTTTTCAAGTATAGTCATAAGGGATATGGGGCTTATGGGAGCTTCATTCTCTTTGTTTTTTTTCGGTTTGTAATTTAACATTTCCTCTGTTAAAATTTTTTAGAAATGCGCCAATCGGAAATACTTTTTAAAACACAGAAAACTTATCCTAAAGACGAAGTGGCTGTTAACGCCCAACTTCTTATAAAAGCCAATTTTGTGAACAAGCTTATGGCCGGAGTTTATTCCTTCCTGCCTTTGGGTTTCAGGGTCAGGTCCAAAATAATTTCGATAATAAGGGAAGAAATGAATTCTTTGGGAGCCTCGGAAATCCTTATGCCTTCTCTCCATCCTAAATCAGCTTGGGAGAAAAGCGGGCGCTGGGAAGGTCTTTCGAAAATTATGTATCAGTTTCAAGATCATTCCGGCCGGGATGTCGGTTTGGGCGTCACCCACGAGGAAATAGTGGCTTTGATAGCCCAAGGCATAATAGATTCTTATGCCGACTTGCCGAAGTATGTCTATCAAATACAGGCGAAGTTCAGAGATGAACCCAGAGCTAAATCGGGAATCCTTCGCGGGCGGGAGTTTACTATGAAAGATATGTACAGTTTCCATACCGACGAAAAATCTCTTGATGATTTCTATGAAGAGACCAAAAAAGCTTATCAAAGGGTTTTCGAAAGATGCGGTCTCAAGTCTTATATAACCGAGGCTTCAGGCGGTGATTTTTCAAAGAATTATTCACATGAATTCATGGTGGAAACGGAAGCCGGGGAAGATGAAACGTATCTTTGTCGATTATGCGGATTCGCCAGGAATAAGGAGATAGCCGATTTCAGGAAAGACGAAAATTGTCCGAAATGCGGGAGCGGGGTTCTTGAAAAGGTGAAAACGGTGGAGGTTGGTAATATATTCAAGCTCGGTACCAAGTATTCGGAGGCTGCCGATCTTAATTTCAAAAACAACGAAGGTCATTTAAAGCCGGTTGTTATGGGCTCTTACGGCATAGGCGTTGAGCGGTTGATGGGTACGGCCGTCGAAGTTCATAATGACAAAAACGGAATAATATGGCCGGAGGAAATAGCGCCGTTCAAGGTGCATCTTTTGAGCGTCGGAGAAGACAAGGAAGACCTTCAAAAATTTGCCGAGGCAGTGTACAATGAGTTCGAAAAAAGCGGTCTGGAAGTTTTGTTCGACGATCGAAAGAAGATGTCGGCCGGGGAAAAATTCTACGATGCCGATCTAGTCGGTTTGCCTTTTCGGGTGGTTGTGAGCGAAAAGATGCTCGTTCAGGACAAGATAGAAGTTAAAAAAAGGAGCGAAAAAGAATCGAGAGTTTTAAAAGTCAAAGATTTTATAAAAGAAATATCAAAATAAAATGATACTGAAAAAAACCATAGGAGTTGATTTGGGCACCGATACCACTCAAATTTATTTGAAAGGCGTCGGCATAATACTTAATGAACCATCGATAGTCGCTTTCAATAACCGAACCAACAGGGTTGTGGCCGTTGGCTTGGAAGCCAAAAGGATGCTTTCAAGAACGCCCTCCCATGTGACGGCCCTGAGGCCGATAACGAACGGAGTGATAGCTGATTTCGATATGGCTAAAGAAATGGTTCAAAGATTCATGAAGACCAAGTCTCTGCCTTGGTCATGGCTCACCGAAACCATAGTCGGAGTCCCGACCAATTTAACCGAAGTGGAGAGAAAATCGGTGGAAGATCTCTTCAAAGAAGTGGGGGTAAGCAAGGTTTATTTGGTTGAAGAGCCCATTGCCGCCGCCGTGGGGAGCGGCCTCGATATAACCAAACCTACAGCTCATTTTATAGTGGATATAGGAGCCGGCACTACGGATATGGCTATAATCTCCATGAATGGCATAGTGGTTTCAAGAAGACTCAAAATAGCTGGTGATTATTTGAATCAGGAAATAATAAGGGGAGTTAAAGACGAATTGAAACTTTTTATCGGTGAACCGACAGCCGAAGAAATAAAAATAGCCGTGGGATCGGCGGTTACCCAATCGGAGAAGCTGGATATAAGCATAAGGGGCCGTGATGCGGTGAGTGGCCTTCCTAAGGAGGCTAACGTGAGGGATACTCAGGTGAGATACTGGCTCAGCAAACCTATTAAGATAATGGTAGAAGCCTTGAAAGAGCTCATCGATATAACCCCTCCGGAACTCGCCGGTGATATATATAAGAACGGCGTTTATTTGTGCGGCGGAGGAAGCATGTTAAGGGGAATGAGCCAGCTTTTCCAAAAAGAATTGGGAGTGGATGTCCATTTGGTTGATGAACCACTTCTTTGTGTGGTTAGAGGTATAGGCCTTATAGCTGAGAATCCCGGCTTTTACGGAAATGTCCTCGAAAGTTTTTCTTCCCCTTTATCGGCTAGCATATGAAAGCCTTTAGAACGCTTTTGACGGGTGCGGCCATATTGATAGTGGTCCTCCTGGTTTTGTTTTTTAACAAGAATATATTTTCCTTTTTCAGCAACTTAAGGATGGCTTTTGTGGGTTCGGCGGAAAACGATTTGAGTTATCGGTCTCTTTTGAATTTCAAGCTATCCCATGAAGCTTCTTCATCCGTGTCGGCTCCGGACAGTTCGAACTCTGCCGCAAAAACAATAGACGGTTTCAAATACGTTTATGCGGAAGTTTTTTCAGATTATCCTTTGAACAATTATTCTTCCGTTACCATAAATGCCGGTTCCAAGGATGGATTATCAGTCGGCATGCCGGTTCTCGCCGGGAACAATATTCTTTTGGGCAAAATAACGGCTGTCGGTCAAAATAAGAGCGAAGTCGAGACTTTTTTTGATCCAGCTTGGAAAAGCCCTGTCTTTATAGGGGACGGAAAGGTGAGGGGTCTTTTGACAGGCGGTTCCTCTCCTTATATAGATTTCATACCCAAAAATTCTACGACCACAGCCGGCATGACAATAATGAACGCCGACAGCGGTTATCCCATGAATCTTGTAATAGGTTACGTTGACTCGCTCGAAGGGACCAACAACGATCTCTGGCTTAGAGCCAAGGTGAAGCCGGTTTTTGATTTGTCGTATTTGAACGGCGTTTTTGTACTGACGAATTTTTAAAACGACATGAAAGAAATTTACACTCTTTTAATTTTGCTTATGGCTCTGGTCCTTTCCGTTTTTTTGTTTTTCTCCAGAGTTTTCGCCGTAGGAGGAATAAATCCCGATTGGCCTCTTCTTTTCTTTTCCTGGTTGGGCGGTTTGAGCTCCAGAAAAAAATTGCATTTCTGGAGTTTTCTCTTTTTAGCTTTTTCATTTTTGGTTTTATCTTTCTTAATTTCTTCGTTTTGGGCAGAATCTTATCTTCTTCTTTTTGTGATTTTTTTGTCATTCTTTTATCTCGGAAGGACGCTTACCGGAAATTGGTTTTCTGATTTTTTAATATTCCAAATAGCTGGCAGCGTTGTTTTTTATTTGATTTCCTATTTCGTCTTCAAAACTCCTTTTTCTATTAGCTTTGTTTTTTACGAAATTTTTTATGATGCCTTGATTTCGACTATCTTTTGGCCTGTTTTGAAAAAAATATCTTGATATGAAGCAAGACGACTTGAATTTAAGCGATGTTTTAACTGATAAATATTCTGAGGAGGAATTCTTGGAAATACCTTTAACCGACAAGGTTTTCAGATATTTTCTGGTGGTGGTTTTTTTGGTTTTTCTTTTAATATTGGGGAAAACTTTTTATATGGGGTTTTTCCAGCATTCTTTTTATCTCGATAAAGCTGTTTCGAACATCAGCAATTTGGAAGTGAACGTAGCTCCGAGAGGAATAATAAACGACAGGTTCGGCGAAGCTCTGACCCAGAATGAGCCATCGTTCAATGTTTTCGTCTCTCCCTCGGGATTGCCAAAAGATCAAAACAGCATGGATGCCGTGCTCGGTGAAGCGAGTCAGGTTTTAGGATTGGATTCCTCGAGCACATTTTCGGAATTCAACGGCAAAAGCTTCAATCCGGCCGACAAATTAATTCTAAAAGGTGACATAGACCATAATGAACTCATAGAGCTCGCCTCAAAAAGCCTGCCCGGGATAGAAATACTACCCTCGTTTAAAATGGTGGATACAATCCCGTTTTCCTTTTCTCATCTCATTGGTTATTCATCTCTCGCGACGGCCGACGATTTGAAGAACAACTCCAACTTGACTCCGGAAGACAGCGTGGGCCGGACAGGACTCCAAGGTTATTACGACTCTTATTTAAGAGGTGTCGACGGGAAAAATGTTTTTTTGACCAACGCTGCCGGCCAGGTTGAAGGACAAAATGCGGTCAAGGAGCCTGTTCAAGGCGACACGCTTAACACATTCATAGATTCCGGCCTGCAAACTTATTTTTACAACCGTTTAAGCGAAGCGTTGGGATCTTTAGGAAGGAGTATAGCGGTCGGTATAGCCATGGATCCGAGGAATGGTGAAATTCTTTCACTTTTCAGCATACCTTCTTATGATCCGAACAATCTCGCTGATTATTTAAACGCTCCCAATCAGCCTATATTTAACAGGGCCATTTCCGGTCTTTACAGCCCCGGTTCGACCATAAAACCTCTGGATGCCGTGGGTGCTTTAGCCTCCCACATACTGGATCCGAATCATGAGATATTTTCTCCCGGGTATATTTATGTTCCCAATCCTTACGACCCGTCCCATCCCAATAAATTCTTGGATTGGCAGTATCAAGGCTGGGTGAATATGTACTCGGCCATAGCCAAATCGAGCGACGTTTATTTTTATGCCGTGGGCGGGGGATACGACGGACAGGAAGGATTGGGCATAACTCGTCTCAAAGAATGGTGGCAGAATTTTCTTCTCGATAAACCGACCGGGGTAGATTTAGTGGGCGAGGCTGACGGATTCTTGCCGGATCCCGCATGGAAAGAAAACGTCAAGCATTCCATCTGGAGATTGGGGGATACTTACAATGTGAGTATAGGTCAGGGCGATTTACTTGTGACTCCTTTGGAGCTTTTAAATTACGTGAGCGCCCTCGCGAACGGAGGAATCCTCTACAAACCGCGTATCGTGAATAATATCGTTGATGATAGTAATCATACGGTTTTTACAAATCAAGAAAGCGTTTTGAGCGATTTAAGCAGCGCCATAGGAGAATATCTGCCGCTCGTAAAAGAGGGAATGATAGATACCGTCTCCAAACCGTACGGTACCGCTTACTTGCTTCATGATCTTCCTTTTCAAGTGGCCGGCAAGACCGGTTCGGCTCAAGTAGCCAATAATACAAAAACTAATGCTCTTTTTGTCGGTTATGCTCCAGCCGATAATCCTCAAATAGCTTTGATAGTACTCGTTGAAAACGCCAAAGAAGGAAGTTCTAATGCGGTGCCGGTAGCCAAGGACGTTTTTTCGTGGTATTATGAAAATCGAATTCTAAAGACAAACAGTCGTTAAATTTAAATTAAAGTCTCTAAATGGCTAATAATTATTTGACCAAAGAGAGATACGAAGAGCTTAAAAATGAGCTCCTCGATCTCAAAAGTAAAGGACGACAATCGGTGGGCGAAAAGCTCCGGCATGCCAAGGAACTTGGTGATTTATCCGAAAACGCCGAGTATCAAGCCGTCAAAGAAGAACAGGGTTTGCTCGAAAAAAGGATTGCTGATTTGGAAGATTTGCTGGAAAACTCATCGATAATCAGTAAATCTTCGGGTGGAGATACGGTTAAGGTGGGATCCAACGTTAGTTTGAAGAAAAATGGCAGCGAAACCGTGAGCTATACTTTAGTCGGTTCGAGTGAAGCCGATCCGGCCAAAGGTTTTATTTCCAACGCTTCTCCTCTGGGAAACAGCCTCTTGGGTAAGAAAGTAGGTGATTCCGTTACTGTGGAAACCCCCAGGGGCAAAGTTGAATATACTCTTGTTAAAATAGGATAAAAATAAATGCTGGAAGACATCATCCGAGAAAGGAAAAAAAAACTCGAAAAGTGGAGTTTATCCCATGATCCCTACCCCCCGAGGGTTAAAAGGACGACGAGTCTCAATGAAGTTGTCAAAGTTTTTTCTTCTTTGGAAAAAACCAAAAAGAAAGTATATGTGACGGGAAGAGTTGCCGGCTTACGCGATCAAGGAAATATAATTTTCGCGGATTTGAAGGATGAATCCGGCAGTATTCAGCTTGTTTTAAGTAAAAAAGAAACCAAATATTTTTCGGATATCAAAGAATCGCTTGATTCTGGAGATTTTATTTCGGTCGCCGGCCCAGTTTTCAAAACGAAGAAGGGAGAAAAAAGCATTTTAGCCAAGGAAGCTTCGATAATCTCCAAAAGTTTGAGGCCGATGCCCAAAGAGTGGTATGGCCTTGAAGATATCGAAACCAAGTTACGCAAGAGATATTTGGATTCAGCTCTTAATCACGAGGTGAGGGG
>JAKAHT010000009.1:0-7213 GCA_021814805.1 bacterium | reverse complement strand
CCAAGGAAGCTTCGATAATCTCCAAAAGTTTGAGGCCGATGCCCAAAGAGTGGTATGGCCTTGAAGATATCGAAACCAAGTTACGCAAGAGATATTTGGATTCAGCTCTTAATCACGAGGTGAGGGGGATTTTCTTGAAGAAAAGCTTGTTTTGGAAGACAGTCAGGGATTTTTTGGTCGGGGAAGATTTTTTGGAGGTTGAAAATACCGTCTTGGAATCGGTTCCTGGCGGAGCTGAAGCAGAACCTTTTGTGACTCATATGAATGCTCTCGACGAAGACTTTTACATGAGAATTTCTCTCGAGCTGCCACTCAAAAAAATGCTTGTCGGAGGTTTTGAAAAAGTTTTTGAAATAGGCAGGATATTCAGAAATGAAGGGATAGACAGAGAACATTTGCAGGATTATACCCAAATGGAGGTCTACTGGGCTTACGCGGATTACAACGATATGATGGCTTTGATGGAAAAGCTTTTTAAAAAAATAGTTAAAAATATCCGGGGCTCGATGGAGTCGAAGAAAGGTGATCTTAAGATAAACTGGAGTAAGAAATGGCCGAAGGTTGAATATTTCGATTTGTTCAAAAAATATACTGGTCTCGATCTTGAAAAAGCGTCCGTAACAGACCTTCAGAAGAAAGCTAAAGATTTAAAACTTGAGTTCAAGCCGGCTGATGGCCGAGGCCGGCTCATAGATTTGATTTATAAGAAAACAGTAAGACCGAACCTTATTCAGCCGTGTTTCTTGGTCAATCCGCCGGTCGAAGTGGAACCTCTAGCCAAAAGAGTCCCAGGCAATCCCGGGAGAGTGGAGAGATTTCAGATAGTCGCGGCCGGAACGGAACTCGGCAAAGGATTCTCCGAATTAAACGATCCTTTGGATCAAAGGAAAAGATTCGAAGAGCAGGCGGCTCTCCGCGAAAAAGGGGATAAGGAAGCTCAAATGATGAATGAAGATTTCGTGGAAGCGCTGGAATACGGTATGCCGCCGGCGGCCGGATTCGGAATGTCCGAGCGGGTTTTTGCCGTTTTAATGGATATGCCGGTCAGAGAGGCGGTTTACTTTCCGCTGATGCGTCGGGAAAATTAATAATCAAATAAAAAAATGCTTGATGTAAATTTAATAAGAAATAATCCGGAACGTGTGAAAGAAGGTCTTTTAAAGAAAAAAGTCGATCCGAAACTGGTCGATAAGTTCCTGCGCTTGGATGAAGAATGGCGTAACAAGACCAGGGCCTTGGACGATTTGAGTGCCGAACAAAATTTGGTCAGTCGGGAAATGGGCCGCAATCAAAGTCAGGATCTTTTAAGCAAGGCTCAAATACTCAAACAGAGGATAAGCGACATAGAATCAGAAAGAGACGTTTTGACTTCAAAAAGAGATGATTTGCTGAATAAGTTTCCCAACCTGCCGTTCGACGATGTGCCTGTCGGAAAAGATGAAACGGAGAATAAGGTTTTAAAGAACGCCGGCAAAAAAAGAGATTTTAAATTTAAACCCAAAGATTATCTTTCTTTGGCCGAACATTTGGGAATAATAAACGTCAAAAAAGCAACCGAAATATCAGGCAGTCGTTTTGGGTATCTCATGGGTGATGCGGCTCTTTTGGAATTCGGTCTCGTAAAGCTAGCTTTCGATACTTTGATCAAAGAAGGTTTTGTTCCGGTTGTGCCGCCCGTTATGATTTCACCTCAAGTTTATAAGGAAATGGGCCGGCTGTCTTCGGATCAAAAAGAGGATAAATATTTTCTCCCCAAAGACGAACTTTATCTTGTGGGGAGTTCTGAGCATACCTTAGGTCCCTTGGGCCGCGGAGAAGTTTTCGAAGAGTCGTCTTTGCCGAGAAGATACGTCGGTTTTTCTACTTGCTTCAGAAGAGAGGCTGGATCGTATGGAAAAGATACCAAGGGTATATTAAGAGTCCATCAATTCGACAAAGTGGAAATGTACTCGTTCGTCAAACCGGAAGATTCGGAAAAGGAACATAAATTTCTCCTTTCGATGCAAGAAAAACTTGTGGGATCCCTGGATCTCCCTTACCGCGTCGTTGAAATATGCACGGGGGATATGGGTTGGACGGACGCCCGACAATTTGACGTTGAAACCTGGATGCCCGGTCAGGGAGAAAACGGAGAATATCGTGAAACCAATTCCTGTTCCAATACCACCGATTTTCAAACGAGGGGAATAAACGCCAAGTTCAAAAATAAAGAAGGTAAAAAAGAGCTGCTCCATGCTTTGAATGCCACTGGTTTTGCCGTGGGAAGGATGCTTATCGCCATAATAGAAAATTATCAAACGGAAAATGGAGAAATAGAGGTACCTAAAGTTTTAAGAGAATATTTAGGCAAAGATAAAATCAAGATTTAAGAATGAAGAAATTCTTAAAATTTTTCTTCGGCGTTCTCGTATTGTCGGGCGCTATTTATGTTATTTATTTGGGGTATAACGAATGGTATCTTTCGGGCAAAATCTCGAAAGCCGCCGATACGGCCAAGGAAAAAGGGTCTGAAGTTTTGACTCAAGCCAAGAATTCCATATTTTCGGACGCCGAATCGATAATAAAGAAAAACGCGGCCGATTTGGCAAAATGGCTGGGAGACAAAGCTTATTCTCTTGAAAACGCCGTATCAGGATCTTCTTCTTCCGTGCCCGCATCTTCCTTGGTTTCCTCGGCCTCTTTTGTAAGCAATCAAGTTATATCAATAACTTCGTCGACTGCCGGCTCTTTCTCTGTTCCTCCGCCGACGGTTTCTTTTCTGACGCACGTTTCGGAGCCGGTTTATATTTCCTTGGTATCCGACGGGGCTTATGAAATAAAGTGGGGCGACGGTCTTTCTGAAGACGGTACCGGAAGCGGCTTGAATAAGATTACCGTTGCCTCTCATTCATGGTCCAAGGCAGGGGATTACATAATAAATATAACCGCTTCCGTTTCTGGCAGCGAAAATTCTTATTCATTTCCGATAAGGGTGTTAGAATAAAACCAAATGAAGGAAACTCTCCAAAATTATAATCTCCACGAGACGAGAAAAAGTAAGAAAAAGAAAATCAGATTTTGGATAATAATTTCTTCGCTTTCCGTGATTTTTTTGATCATGGTGTTTATCGTCAAAGCAGCCATTTCCTGGAGCGGGCTTAATGTGTCAGGAGTCAATTTTTTGAATCAAACAAACATAGCTAATTCCAGCCTTTTGTCTTATTTGGAAAAAGACATGATGAGAAATAAATTAAGGGCCGTCTTCGGGCCGGAAAATATTTTATTTTGGTCTCTGGGGCATAAGCCTAATTATTTATATGATTTGCCCTCGGTTAAAAATTTAAATGTGGGATTGAATTTATTTAGAAGAACGATATCCATAGAAGCTTCGCCGAGGACGCCTTACGGAGTCGTTTGCGAAGCCACGAGTACTTCTTGCTTCGTTTTCGACGATCAAGGAGTAATATTTTCTTCATCACCGAGCGTTCAGGGTCCGTTAATTTTAAGCATTAATGACTTTACCGGGCGTCATTTTATTTTAGGAGAAAGCATATTGCCGGATAAGTCTTGGTTCGAAAATCTCATAAATACATTGAAAATTATGAAACAAAACGATTTTTCAGTCTCTGAGATAGATATCGACGATCTATCATTGAGAGAATGGCGGATAAAAACCATGACCGGTCCTGATTTTTATTTCAGTTTCAATTTCATACCCGATAATTTGAGCTATATCTTAAGTAACCTGTCGTCCAGGATGAATTTCAGCAAGATTTCTTATGTCGATTTCCGGGTTCCCGAGAGAATTTATTACAAATAATACCAAGCAGATTGTGTTATGATTAAAAAAAGACCATGAACAGGTTAAAAGACAAAAAAGCCTTCTCTCTAGTTGAACTTTTGGTTTATGTGGCTATTTTTGCCGTCAGCGCGGTTTTCTTGGTGGCTATTTTGACCACTTTTACAAGAATACAGCTTAGGCAGGGAGCCATGAATGAAGTAAATCATCAGATAAGTTTTGTTTCCGACGTGGTGAAACAATTGGTTCAAAACTCGAGCCTGATAGATATGACAGATAATGTTACCACTTCCACTTTGAATTTAAGGATGGCCTCATCTTCCCTTGACCCAACGAGCGTTTATGCGAGTGGTACGACTATTTATCTGGACCAAGGATCAAGTTCTCCGGTGGCTCTTACCAATAGCAGCGTCAACGTAACCAATTTTTCCGTGACCAAATATGAAAATCCCGGAGGAGCAGCTATAGTACAAATGAACGTTTCCATGTCCTATAACAATCCCAACCCATCGAGTCAATTTACTCAATCTCTTCAGGTGGCCGTAGCCAGAATTTCGGCAGCCACTTTTGATTCCTCCATTTATCCGGCGAGTTCCACTTCGCTTGATCTGGGTTCCTTGGCTAATCCTTGGGGCAACGGATATTTCAGCGGCAACGTAAACGTTTCGGGAATCGTGTATTCCGGTTCAGGAGTTTCCGGAGCTACGGCAATGAAAGCCAATGGGAATGTGGGTTTCACGAGCTCCAACCAAGGTCTGATACTTATGGCTCCCGGAGGTTCATGTTTCTTGGTCGGCGTCAACGCTTCCGGCACCCTCGTGACTTCAGCTGCCGCCTGCCCATAGAGATAAACTAACATATCACCTGACTGCTTTTGGCTTTTTAGCACTTGACATAGTCGAGTGCTAATATATAATTATGACCAATGAGAGACAGGTCCAAGGAAATACTCAAGACTGCCGTAGAGGATTTTATCAAGACGGGCAAGCCGATAACTTCTGAAAGCCTTTATGACGCCTACGATTTCGGAATCAGGCCGGCCATGATCCGCAGGGAACTGAACGACCTCTCCGAAGATGGTTATTTTTATCAAAACCACCCTTCGGGAGGACGTTTTCCTTCGGATAAAGCTTATAAATTCTTAGTCGGCGAAATATTGAAAGATGGATTCAAGGCCAATTATCCGGAAGCCGATTTCAGGAATTATGTGATGAAATTTTTGAAAGGCGAAGTCAATTCTTTTATAGAAGACATTTCAGGGGAATTAAAAATGCTTTCCGTGGGCTACGGATCGAAAAATAATGAGGTTTGGACAAGCGGACTTTATGATTTGCTTTACGGGCTCGACGTAGAGGATAAGGAAGAGTTGGTCGGCGTAGTCAGAGATTTCGAGATGATTCCTAGGAAAATAAAGTCGGCTTTCGAAGAAGACAGTGAAAATTGGCCTAAAGTTTTCATAGGCAAGAATCCGTTTGTGAGAAGCCGGGACATATCGGTTGTGGCGGACTGTCTTAAGATTAACGATGACGTGTTCTTCATTTTAGCCATCGGTCCCAAGAGAATGGATTATGCGAAGCCTCTGGGACTCTTTGAAATGTTAAATGAGTCGATTAAAAAATAAACCAAAGAAATGGACGAAGAAAAAAAAGAAAACGAAATAGAAAGGATAACCAAAGAAAGGGACGAATATTTGGATGGTTGGAAAAGAGCCAAAGCGGATCTTATAAATTACAAAAAAGAAGAAAATTCGAGATTGGAGAATTTAATTAAATTCGGCAACCAGTCGATGATTTTGGAACTCTTAGCGGTCCTCGACAGTTTTGATCTGGGACTTTCCATAATAGACGAGCACGATCCAGCCAAAAGAGGGATAATCTTAATAAAAAATCAGCTGGAAGATATTTTGAAGAGACACGGTTTGGAAAAAATACAAGTTGAGAAAGGGGATAAGCTTGATACCAGTATCCATGAAGCGGTGGAAGAAGTGGCCGCAGAGTCTCCGCCCGGCACCATATCCGAAGAAGTAACGGCCGGTTACAAACTCCATGGCAAGACTATCCGTCCGTCGAGAGTAAAAGTTTCTAAAGGTCAAAATCAATAAATAAAAACAAAAAAATATGAGTAAAATATTAGGAATAGATTTAGGTACGACAAATTCGGCGATGGCCGTCGTAGAGGGCGGCGAGCCGAAAGTTTTGGAAAATTCGGAAGGTTTGAGGACCACGCCTTCCATAGTCGCTTTATCAAAATCAAACGAACGGCTGGTCGGACTTTTGGCCAAAAGGCAGGCGGTGGTCAATCCCAAAAACACCATTTATTCGGTGAAAAGACTTATCGGCCGCAAATTCAATGATCCTGAAGTCGACCGCGACAAAGCTTGGCTGCCTTATGAAATAAAAAATTCGGAAAGCGGCGGAGTGGATATAAAGATGGGAGACAGATGGTACAAGCCGGAAGAAATTTCGGCTATGGTTCTTCAGAAAATGAAGGCCGATGCAGAAGCTAAACTCGGAGAAAAAATAGACGAAGTGGTCATAACTGTGCCGGCTTATTTCGATGATAGCCAAAGACAGGCCACCAAGAATGCCGGGGAAATAGCCGGATTCAAGGTGAGGAGAATATTAAACGAGCCGACAGCAGCTGCCTTGGCTTATGGGCTTAACAGGCAGAAAAATGAAAAAATAGTGGTTTATGATTTCGGAGGAGGAACTTTCGATATTTCCATTCTGGAAGTCGGCGATAATACCGTAGAAGTCAAAGCCACTGGTGGTGACACCCATCTCGGCGGAGACGATTTTGATAAAAGGATAATGGAATATCTGGTTTCCGAATACAAAAAGCAGGAAGGTATAGATTTATCAAAGGACACCTTGGCTCTTCAAAGGCTCAAGGAGGCTGCTGAAAGGGCCAAGCATGAGCTTTCGACCGTTATGGAAACAGAAATAAACCTTCCTTATGTCACATCAGATGCGAGTGGGCCGAAACATTTTCTCATGAAAATCACAAGAGCCAAACTCGAAGATTTGGTCAAAGACATGATTGATCATTCGATTGAGCTCGTTAAGGAAGCGGTTGAATCGCCTTCGCCCAAGGGAGCCGGATTGAAGCTTTCGGATATAAACGAAATACTTTTGGTCGGCGGACAAACCAGAATGCCGGCCATCCAGGAGGCGGTAAAGAAGCTTTTTGGAAAAGATCCTCATAAGGGCATAAACCCCGACGAGGTAGTGGCCATCGGAGCGGCTGTGGAAGCCGGAATACTCCAAGGAGACGTCAAAGACATTCTTCTTCTTGATGTGACGCCTCTGACTTTGAGCATAGAAACATTGGGAGGAGTTTCAACGCCCATGATAGCCAAAAATACGACCGTCCCGACTTCCAAGACTCAGGTATTTTCAACGGCGGCCGACAATCAAACCTCCGTCGAGATACATG
>JAKAHT010000021.1 GCA_021814805.1 bacterium | reverse complement strand
AAGATTTTTCAAAACATCCGACCTTCCTCGCGTCCCTTGTTCTTACCATGAAAAATCCTCCCAAGACCATATTGGTTATCATCCACGGTCCTAAAAAGCCGTTTTTCGGCCAGTTTTTGAAATAATTAGACTGGCGCAGGATGTTAAATTTTTGCCCTATGAATTTTTTATCCGATTCGGATCCGTACCACGTTTTTTCATAAATACAGCTAACTCTGAAATCATTGAGTTTGATATCCGATGGTTTTATCACTTTTCTGCGTAGAGTTTTGTTTTTGATATCGGTGAATTCAAAAAAACCGACCGTTATAACTTTCTTTTTTTTATGCCTCGAAAAAGATTGGATTTTCAAATGATTCAAAATCAATGAGTTGTCGATTGCTATGTCGGCATCCATAAAGAGACATAGTTCATGTTCAGCTTCTTTGAGGCCTTTATTCCTCGAGTAAACACGGCCATTATTTCTTCTATTTCTGAATATTTCGAGATTTTCAAAGCGTTCGTTTTTCAATATGCTCCTAAGAGGAACTTTTGATCCGTCATCAATCATAAGAACTTCGTATTTCCAATTCGGATATTGTCTCCCAATGTTTTCAAAACCGTTGTAAAGATGTCTCAATGTTGATTTTATGACGTCTCTTTCTCCGTAATAGGGAATGATGACGCTTAAAGACGGTAATTTTCGAGGGTGTTTTTTTGCAGCTTCAAAGACGCTGAAACCATAATCGTTTGAGTGGTTCATTATGATTTCACCGAGAGTCTTATATTTTTTTAATACCCGGGTCATCGTTCTGTTTTTGGTTTGGATGGTTTTTGGTTGGTTATTATTTGATTCAATTTGGCCAAAACGGAAAATATCGGCGGCAGACTGTGCA
This sequence comes from bacterium, assembly GCA_021814805.1. Lineage (GTDB taxonomy): Bacteria > Patescibacteriota > Minisyncoccia > UBA6257 > GWB1-50-10 > JAKAHT01. Next base: position 4,757 of record JAKAHT010000021.1, on the reverse strand, counting down.
CTACGGTTACTGGAAGACTCATAAAAGGGAGCCAGAAGCGATCAGTTGTCTTCATTCCGTATTTTACGGTAATTATGAAGTAACTTAACGGTCCGTAGATAAAAAATACACCTAAAGCCAAGAGGAATAATCGGATATCTGATACAGCGAGCGGGTAGATAATGATATAGAGCATCATCCAGCCGGAAAAAAACCAAGCGGCGGCGGATATGAGCCCCTGGAGGCTAAGCCAATCGGCTGCCGCCCTGTCTTTTGCCCGGTTTGGGAAACTCTTAAGGAAATATTTCCGATAATCTAGATATTCCAGCGGTCCGAAAAACCAAACATATTTTTGTTTTAAGGAATTCAGAAAGCCGTTTGGAGTTTCGGCTGATTCAAGTAGTGGAACCGGGTTTATTGGTTTCTTGAGTAGGGAAAGTATATAGCCGAAAAAAAGATCTTCATTTACGGTATCGTCGGGGATTTTCTTCAATTCTTCTATCAGGCTCATCCTTAAAAAAAGGCCGTGTCCCACGACATGGGCGAGTGAAAACCGGCTCCCGTATTTGTTTATGAAGAAAGATTGTCTCTTCATTCTCGGCAGTTCATGAACGAGTGTCCACCTGGTTTGAAGCACGGCGTTGGCTTTCAATATCTTCTCTTCAATAAAACTTCTTCCGGTTTCCAGATCTTTTAAATTGTCGAAGTACAAGGCCGATTGCTGAAAGATATCGTGGTTTTTTTCTTGCGAATTTTCGGAAATATAATCCAACGTGTAAAGATCAGGCTTTGAATCGGCATTGTATATGCCGATAAAAGTATTTTTAAAGTCGATTTTCCGGCTCAAGATATGCCGGAAAGCGAAATTCAGCTGATCAACCAACTTTCCGTCGGTTTTGGGGTAATGCAGATGTTCTATCAAATCAAAACCGTGTTCTCTGTTTTTCTTTTCTTTTATTTTATTTATAAGATCTATAGTTGACCTTCCTTTTTTTATTTCCCCGACAAATTCCTTTTCCGTCGAGACTATGATTATTTTGATTTTTTTGAGATCGTAATGAAATTTCTCGAAGTGATCTATGGTTTTGGCGAGGACTTTTTGTTCTCTGAGTACTGGTATTATCAGTATAAAATTTACACAACTTTTATGAATTCCCAAATGGAGAGATTTTCCATTTTTATTTAACCAGCGGAGAGTTATAAAAAGCCATATATTGTCGGAAACAGCCCTTTCAAAGATAACTATGAGAACCACCCAAAAAATAAATAAGAACATTGTTCAGGTATATTTATTTCACAAGTTTGAAGGGAAAAAGTCAAGGATAAAGATCAGGACTTTATCGCCGAAAAACAATATGAGATAATTGGAAAAACATAAAAATGAATCCTTTTGAGCACTATAAAGAAAGAATTGCCGAAGGGTTGGAGGAAGTCTGGGGCAAAGAAAGACCAGAGACGGTTTCGGAAAACGGTCTTTCCGAAGAATTGGAAAATATTTTGGGTCCTGATAGGTCAAAATTCGAGAGATTTGTGGCTTTTTTGAAAGTTGCCGACAAGTTCTTGCCTGAAAGAGTAAAAAAGAGTTATCGCGAGGGTTTGTATAATGAATCCAATCTGCCTTTTAACTTTGAAAAATTGGGGTTTGATGGCTGGATAGGCAAAGGAGGGGAAAGCACTGTTTATCTTTTAGAATCCAAGAACAAGGAAATGCCGTCGTATGTTTTGAAAATCCATGTATCTAGAAAAACGGGAGGCGCGGAAGAGCTTCTTTCTGAGGCAAAAAGATACAAGGAGGAATATGAAACCATAAAAAGCTGGTATGCCGAAATGCCAGATCTCATACCCGAGGAGAATTTTTTGATTTGTCCCAAGCCCTTGAACGGAAAACCGGCCGTGGCTTCCGTACAAAAATTTGTCGGCCGGAAGCTTAAAGATATTTTTGATGATATCTCCAAGGATAATCTAGAAGGAATTTGTTCTGAAAATCCGGGGCTCGCGGAGAGCATAAAAAAATTCGTGGCCATAAGCGACAACTTAAAGAAAGAAAAAGGGGAGATAGTTGACCTCCTGGGGAAGAAAAACCTTTCGATAGCCGAGGATGAAGACGGGAAGGAAAAGCTGGTTTTTATAGATCCTCATATCTCTTTTTCAAAGGATAGAAACAAAACCGAAGAGAAAATCTATAAAAGAGCCGAATCACGCCTGGATTATTTGGACGGTGTAGCCGATGATTTGGCTTTAGCCCGCTTATGATGCATAATTTTTGCTACAGTCCTTTTTAAACATCTTATAAACAATATAAGGAATAAATTTATGAATATAGTTTTTGTTTTAATTCTGATACTCGGTGCGGCTTTCTCGAGGCTTGTGCCTCATGCGCCGAATTTCACGGCAATTATCTCGATGGCTCTTTTCTCGGGAGTTTATCTTTCGGGGAAATCGACCGGAAAGAAAATTGTTTCGATTTTGGTTCCTCTCGGGGCGATGGTCTTAAGTGACGCGATCATAGGATTCTATGATTTGGAACTTATGTCTTTCGTCTACGGAAGCATTGTGCTTATTTCAGCTGTTGGGCTTCTCTTTTCCGGAAAATCGTCCGTAAAAAATATTGCCGGATCGTCTGTTTTGGGAGCGGTGATATTCTTCCTTGTGACCAACTTCGGCGTTTGGTTTGTTCCCGGTTCTATGTATCCGAAAACTTTCGGGGGATTGGCGGAGTCATATATTATGGGTTTGCCGTTCTTCTGGAATACGTTGGCTGGCGCGCTTTTCTTCAGTGCCCTCCTTTTCGGAGTCTATGAACTCGGGGAAAAATTTGCCTTCAGAAAAAAAGCCGCCCAGGCTTACTAATTTCTTGATCTAATAAGAGTGCACTTTAAAAGTGCACTCTTGACTTTATTATTTAAATATGTTTTAAATATAGCTGATTTAATCAAATAGTTTGTTTCACAAAAGCATAGGAGCAGTTATGGAAAAGCCCACCGCTCAAGAGATCAAGAAACGCATTTCGAGAGCCAGTCGTTTGTATATAATATCCGCCTTGCTTTATATCTTCGCCGCAGCTTTATTCTTCGGTATGATAATCGGCAAGGCCAGATTGGATTTGATTCTCTTCAGTCTGGTTATATCCTTCTGGTGCGTAGTATTTTCAATCTTTTTTCATGTCATAACGGCAAGAAGAATAAACAAGATGCAGAAGGAGCTCGACGAGCTTGTGTCGCCCGATATAATTCAAGATACAAAAATAAATTTACAGTAAGGAGGTGATTAAAAATGAAGGCAGTTCTTTTAAGACTGCCTTTGTTGCTATCTGTTCTTCGAAGTCCAAATACCGTCCCACCAATCTGACGGGTTTTGTTTCATTATGGCTTCGCCGAGTTTTTTGCCGGCTTCAGATTTAACGTTTGCGAGCTGAGCGTTTATGACCTTGTGATCCTCGGTTTGGGCAGTTTTTCTGCCGTGGAGCCACTCATGGGCTTCTTTGTTGCCCTGCCATTCGTATTCTCGAAGAAGTAGCACTTGGTCCAAAAGGTCGGCGTCTTTAGCCAATATGGCTTCTTTGGTTTTTCTTTCGTTGTATTCCTTGACCATATCTAAAAGATCTTTGTAGGGTAGAGTGCCGAATTGATCTTCTATGATTTCGTCTTCGAAGACCTTCACATATCTTTTTTGTACCCAGTTATGGTCGCCGCTTCTCGCTTCCGCCATATCGTGGATAAGTCCCATCATTGTGGTCTTGTACGGATCGGCGTTTTCTTTTTTAGCCAAATGCCAGGCGATGAGCGCTACGCGATAAGAGTGAGAAGAAATACTGTCAGAAAGATCGTCGGTTAAAAGCACTTGGCGGTGCATCCTGATGAGCTTTCTCATCGTGCCGACCTCGAAAAGAAAATTGGCTATCCTGTCGTCCTCGTTCATGTGTATTAAGTATAGCTCCGGCCGGAAAATCTTTCGATGTCGGGAGCCGGGGGGTGTGGTAAAATGGAAATATTGTGATTTATAAACATTGGCACAATATGCTCGGGATGCAAAAGCACGATCTCGAGTGGCATAAAAAAGATATGGCCGATGAGATTCAGGAATATGAAGAGGCAAACGGATTTGTCGCGAGATGGAGCGAACTTTCGGATATTGTTTATACCTATACAAGAGGTAAATGGTCCGGGCACAATGAACTTATTTTTCCTCTTTCCAAGAGGCATTTCCTTTTTGGTTCGCTTTATATGTTTCCGAAGTACACTCTCCGGTGGTCATTCTTCGTCACGGCGGGGAAATCGGCCGGAGCCGAGAAAACCATCCGGGAAGTTAGAAACCCTTCCAAAATATTCAAACTGGACGATATTGCCGAGAGGTACGGGGTAAATAGAGATGATTTCCGGGAGGTGTGCCGGAAACTTTTGAGATTCTGGCCTCTCCTTAAGTAACTTTCTTTTCAACTTTTCTTTCGATGTCGGGAGCTGGGGGGGTTGGGGATAACTTTGAAAAGCTTTGTGGTAAGAGCTAAAATTTTAGGAATAAGGCTTATGGACTCATTTCAAAAACAAGTCGAAAAGGTTCCTAAGGACATACTTCTCGGGATAGTCGATAAGATCGGCGAACTTAGAGATGCCGTCAAATTGGAAGAAGACATAAATCTTTTAAGGGAAGACCTTGAGGACAATATTGACGATATCTACTGGTTCCTCGCTCTCCTCGCTACCGGGAACGGGGTTGTTATCGATGAGATGATAGAAAAGATAGTCAAGATGAAGAAGAAATAGCGCTGGACCGGCACTTAT
>JAKAHT010000020.1:4063-5645 GCA_021814805.1 bacterium | reverse complement strand
ATAGTCAGAACTTTCGTTGATCCGGAATTCAAGGAATTTCCGGTGAAAAAATTTCAAAATCTTTGCCTCGTTACCATGATTTCTTATGATTCTTCTTTCAAGGTTCCGGTGGCTTTTCCTGAAGAAAAAATAAGCGAATGTCTGGGCGAGGTTCTTTCGAAGGAAGGCAAGGTGCAGCTCAGGATAGCCGAAACGGAAAAGTACGCTCACGTGACTTATTTCTTTAACGGCTTAAGAGAGGATCCTTTTCCAAACGAGTACAGAATTCTTATTCCTTCTCAAAACGCCGTCCATTATGAAGAACATCCGGAGATGATGGCTAAACCCATAACCGACAGAGTTTTGGCGGCCTTGAGCGAGGGTACGTTCGATTTTATATTGGTGAATTACGCTAATCCGGATATGGTTGCTCACACCGGCAATTACGAAGCCACGATGAAAGCGGTAAAAATAATAGACGGCGAATTGAAAAGGATAGTGGAAAACGCCCTGCCATCGGGACACACAGTCGTTATAACCTCGGATCACGGCAACGCTGAAGTCCTTCTGGATTTAAGGACCGGAGAACCCGAGACCAAACATGATCCCAACCCGGTGCCGCTTTATTTGGTTAGTAGTCGGTTTAAAAGGAAAAACCCCCGGCCTCCTTTCGTCTCATTGCCGGTTATCGGCATGCTATCCGATGTGGCGCCGACGATATTGGATTTGATGAAAATAGCCAAGCCGAAAGAAATGAACGGCCAAAGCCTCCTCCCGGAGCTATTGCAGGAATTTTAACTTTATTAACTACCTTTAGCCCCCTCGGCAGGAATCCTCCTCACCCGTCGCTATGCTCCTCCTTCGGAGCCACGGACTTTTGCTTCATCCTGCATCAGCAGGCGCAAAAGTTCCGTTCGATTCCAATTTTAGCCCCCTCGGCAGGAATCGAACCCGCATCAATGCCTTAGAAGAGCACTGCTCTATCCATTGAGCTACGAGGGGAAATTAACTGATAAACAGCAAAAATCTGTTTTACAATATACATTTTCTAAAATAGAATGTAAACAATTCGGGGCGTAGTGTAACGGTAGCACGAGTCCTTTGGGAGGATTTAGTCCGAGTTCAAATCTCGGCGCCCCGACAAGTTTAAAGGATAAAATCAAATTTTAAAAAGACTCAAGAGAAAAAAGAGGGAACTTACTATTACGGTTATGACTCCGCCGTTCAAATCGTAGATGTGCCCGACGATGAGGCCTATAGTGAGGGACAAGACAGCTATGACGACGCTCAAAAGAACGAACTTATTAAAACTTTTTACCAGGTTTCTTGAAGTGGCCGCTGGTATTATGACAATAGCACTCATAAGAAGCACGCCCACGAAGCTTATGCCTATGGTTATGGTGAGAGCTATGAGTACGAGAAGCATCAGCTCTATTTTGACGGGGGAGTACCTTATTGATGTGGCAAGATCAGGCGCTATCGAGAACAAGGTAAGTTTTTTAATAAACATTACGACAAAAGTTATTATTCCGAGAGCTATCACGGTTTGAAAAAATATTTGGCTCAGAGTTATTTTTTCCACGCTTCCGAAGAATGCTTCCAG
>JAKAHT010000020.1:0-3963 GCA_021814805.1 bacterium | reverse complement strand
TTGAGTTTGTCCTGAAGTTCATGAAGCAGATCGTAAATTGATTCTTGGGAAACGACGTCGACGTTTTCGGTCGGTTCGTCGAAGAGGAGTATGCTCGGCTGGTCGATTATCGCCCAAGCGAGGAGTATTTTTTGAAGCTGTCCGCTCGAGAATGTCGCCAGGTTTTGGTTCAGCCACTTTTCCGGTATTTGAACCAAACCCAAAACCTCCTGGACGGAGTATTTATGATCGGGCTTTAAATCTAAAAATTCCTTGACCGTCATCGGCAAATAAAAATCTACGTGGAAACGCTGCGGCAAATAGCCTATTTTCGTTCCCGGCCTGAATTCCACGGTGCCGGCGGTTTTTTTGATTATGCCGATGATGGTTTTGAGAAGAACTGATTTACCGGCGCCGTTGGGTCCGATGACGGCCATAACTTCCTGGGCTTGAAGTTCAAACGAAATATTGTCGATTATTTTCTTGCCTTCCAGGACAACCGAAAGGTTGTTTACCTTTAAGATAGGTTCTTGTGTCATTTGCGTTTTTTTGATTATAATTGAGGCGGTCCTTATGAGTAAATAAGGCCGCGGTAGCTCAGTGGTAGAGCGCAGCCCTGAAGAGGCTGGCGTCGGGGGTTCAATTCCCTCCCGCGGCACAACAAATCAATTTTTCTATTTAAATATATCTTCGGCGTTTTCGCTTTTTACTCTGTTGTTTTTCGGTTTTTCTTCTAATTCTTCTTCCTCTCCGAAATCCTCCTCCATTAGTTTTTCTAATTCCTTGTTTTTTGGTTCAAATTTAACCTTCTTTCCTAGGAATTTTTTCAAAAGGTATTCGGCAAGTATTATAGCCGCCATGCCGACCACTATTCCTATTTCCACTTGTTTGAAAACCTTTTCCGCTTTTAAGAGATAAAGTCCGCCGGCCAGGAAATACGAGACTATGGTTACTCCGGAAAGCCAGGAGATGACAGCTAGTATGTGCGATCGGAAGAATTTTCCGATTTTGACCCTGGTCCATCCAACGGCGAGGAGCGTCAGGAAATTAGCTCCGATCAAAAATTTGGAAAGGATTATTATTTTTTTAAGGTTTTGAGAAACGTAATAGGTATAAAACTGGGCGTTCTTGTTTTGTTTCAATTTTTTGTACATTCTCCAGCCGAAGCGGGTTCCGCGGAAAAACCTGCCCATAAAGTAAAGCGCATAGTCGCCGATCATTATTCCTATGAAAGCCGGTATGATGAAATCTCCGAATCCCAAGCTCCCGTTTATGACGAGATAAACGGAAACGAGGACGGTTATTTCGCCCTGAAGAAGTATGCCTATGGCTATTAAGTAATGGCTCCATGCTTGGTGGGTCAAAACCAACTGCCCCAGGTTGTCTAGGAATCCTCCCATGTCCAGTAACATTACTCCAGTTCCTGCCTAATATCCATACGATATCAGGCCCTTAAAATGCCGGAGTCTTTTAGATAAGAATCTTCGACCGATTGTGTTTTTGAAATATTTTTCTCTGATTCTGGCATCTTTTTCATTGAGGCAAGCCTCATAGTATATCAATTTTAATGGCTTTCTTGTTTTTGTTGACATAACTTTGCCGGCATTGTGTTCTTCTACTCTTTTCCTAAGATTATTTGTGGAGCCAATATAGAATTTATTATCTTTCAAGCTTAATAATACATAGGTATAGAAAAACACTGCCGGAGTAATGTTACTGGGCATGTCAAAATGATAGCATAAGGGGATTGTACAATGTCCACTTTGGGTTTATCATGAATTTTAAGGAGAGGTTTTATATATCCCCACACCTAAGCGAAAGCGCGAAGCACCTTATAAGTCCATACTTTTGTTTAGGTGTGGGGATAAACTGCCAAAGTGAGAGACAATTTAAAACTTCGTAATTACTCGCTGCATATCAGTATTGTTTACTTTGATACTTTTAGGAAAATCGAGATGGTGCCTGTAGCTCAATGGTAGAGCATCTGCCTGTGGAGCAGACAATACGGGTTCGATTCCCGTCTGGCACCCCAGATGAAAACAAATTTTTACACCGGCCGCGGAGACGGCGGAAAAAGTTTGTTCGGCGGCAAACGTTTGCCGAAAAGTTCCCAATTGTTTGATGTTTTGGGAGATTTGGACGAGCTGAATTCTTGGCTGGGTTTTTGTCGGTCCGGTTTGTGCAAAAAAAACGATTTCAAGTTGAAAAAAGTCTCACTGGATGACATTTTGATTTTTATTGAGGAAAGTATGTTTATGCTTCAGGCGGAGGTGGCGTCTTCCGGGTTCGGATATTCTGTAAAAAATTTCAAGCGCTTGGACGGGGAGAAAATAAAATATATGGAAGATTTGATAGTTGAAATAGACGATATGATTCCCCCTATAAGGAGTTTTGTAATTCCCGGTGGATCGGATATCGGAGCGAGGCTCGATTTCGGTAGGGCCATTTCAAGAAGGGTCGAAAGATCGCTTATTAAATTTAGCGAGAAGAAAAAAATTTCCGGAGAATCCGTGGCTTTTATGAACCGGCTTTCCAGTCTGCTTTTTGCTTTAGCGAGGTATGTAAATTACAAGGCGGGGATTAAAGAAACTAACCCGCAATACCGATAATTTTTGTTATAATAATCGTATGTTAACCCTTTCTCAAATGTTGATTCGCTTGGGTGTGGCTGTTTTTTTAGGTTTTGTGGCCGGGTTTGAAAGAGAAAGCATAGGCAAAGAAGCCGGCGTAAGAACCGATATGCTTGTTTCAGCCGGGGCGGCTATTTTCAGCATGATAGGTTTAAGTCTGCCTTATATCGTTTCCTCGGACACGGGAAATATTGCTGATGTTATTGCGAGGAACAGCGGTTTTCTTACGGTCATCGCGAATGTGGTTGTGGGGATAGGATTTTTAGGGGCCGGGATAATAGTCAAGCAAGGCGCTCACGTTAGAAGTCTCACGACAGCCGCAAGTGTTTGGTTCGTGGCGGCTGTGGGAGTTCTTTGCGGCATCGGACTTGTGGAATTTGCTTTCGTTGCGACCATCGGCATAGTTTTGCTTCTTATAATACTCCGGAGGCTTAATTTCCCGCTCCTTATAGAGAAATCTGAAAGAGAAAAGGAATGAAGAAAATTTATTTGGATTACGCCGCTTCCACTCCGGTCGGTGAGCGCGTTTTAAGCGCCATGATTCCTTATTTTTCCATGAAGTACGGTAACCCTGGTTCCTTGCACAGCTTTGGGCAAGAAGCTGTTTCAGCTGTCGATAAATCGCGCGAGTCGGTAGGAAAATCAATAGGTGCCGGGTTCCGGGAAGTAATTTTTACGAGCGGAGCCACGGAAGCAAACAACCTTGCTTTGCGGGGAGTAGTGGATCAATTCAAAATTCAAAATTCAGGACTTGGAATTAGGCCGAAGCTGATTGTTTCGGCTGTTGAGCATGAGTCTGTTTTAGATACCGCATACTTTCTTGAGAGAAGAGGAGTTGAGGTTGTTGTGCTGCCGGTCGATGAAAACGGCCTTGTCGATTTAGAGAGACTCGAGAAAGAACTCAATGAGAGAACTGTCTTGATTTCCGTGATGTATGTGAACAATGAGACAGGTGGCACGCAGCCGATAGCCGAGATTGGAAAAATGATTCGTAATTTCAGAAATAGTGAAACGGCAAGCTACCCGTTGTTTCATACCGACGCCTCCCAGGCTTTTATGTATCTTGATTGCGACGTCCGCAAGCTTGGAGTCGATTTGATGACTTTATCCGGTCAGAAAATATATGGACCGAAAGGGATCGGCGCACTCTACGTAAATTCGAAATTCCTGTCGCCTCAAATAACCGGCGGCGGCCAGGAATTTGGATTGCGCTCCGGGACTGAAAATGTGCCGCAGATAGTCGGACTCGGGAAGGCGGCCGAGATTGCCTGTTTAAACAGAGAAAAAAATTTTAAGCATGTTTCGAAGATAAGGGATTATTTTTGGAAAGAACTCAAAAAAAGTATCCCCGATG
>JAKAHT010000019.1 GCA_021814805.1 bacterium | reverse complement strand
TAAGTGGCTCTTGATATTCGTCGTACTCGTGGTTATCGTTCTCATTTATCTCATGGCTTTTTCGGATAATCATAAGGCTAATATTTCTTCCAATGACGGCTCTTCTAAGCCGGCTTCTGCCGGAGCAACATCTTCGGCTTCCGGATATCAATTGACTGCTCCGAGCGGGGTTTTGCCGCTCCATCCGACCGGCAGCGGCAAGCTTGATATCTTCGGAGTATCGATAACCAAAGACGGATTTAATCCGTCAGTTATAGTGATAAAAGACGGCGATGGGGCCGGTTTAAGTTTGAAAGCCGCTGACGGAACTTATGATTTCGTTATGCCTCAAGAAGGTTTGGGTACCGGACAAATCGAGGAAGGTCAAAGCGCTTTTTTGACATTCGTACCTACGAAGAGCGGGGAGTATGTTTTTCAGTGCCAATCTTATTGCCCTTACGGCAGCCGTATAACCGGGAAAGTAGTGGTTTTGCCTCAATAGCGGGTTGACCCACACACCTAATCGGCTTTATGTTCTATGTTTATATCCTACAAAGCAAAAAGGATGGCAATTTATATTTGGGTTCAACTAATGATTTAAAGCGAAGGATTGTAGAACATAATAAAGGCTTAAATTTTTCAACAAAATTAAGAACACCACTTGAGTTAGTGTATTATGAAGCTTACAAATCTGAAGAAGATGCAAGGGAAAGGGAACATAACCTTAAGTTAAGAGCTAACGCTCTAAGTCAATTAAAACGCAGGATAAATAGGACTTTAAAAGCCGATTAGGTGTGTGGGTTGATTTTTTCTCCAAAATGTGGTACTATATGAAAAGTGCCTAAGCTTCTTTTTATTGAAGGCATTGTAAATAAAATATTAGGAAATAAACAAGAAAGTGAGGTGCGTGATGTTAGCGCTCGTTATTCTTTTTCTCCAATTCTTATCTCTATCTACGCATCAAGCGCCTGCATCCACCCCTCGTCACGGTATTATATACAGTGTAATGGGTTCTGGACCAGGTCTTGGTGACACAGGAGTATTTCATTCCATGTGGCCGGATTCGATGGAATCGCATTGGTATAATGTGTCTTCTTTATCCGCAAAAGGATATGGGGACACCTTATTTGCGGGCACCGTCTCCTCGGGCTTATGGAGATCTTCTGATGGAGGTAAGTCGTGGACACCTGATGGGCCGCCGTTGGATCCCAATGACGGTTTGGAAGATCAGGAAGTTCATGGGATAGTTGCTGATGGATCCAATATCTTTTTAGCAACCTTCTGGCATGGATTCCATAAGTCACTCAACAATGGTAACACCTGGTCTCTTGACACCATTGGGCTTCCGTCTCCGATTTGGGGTACGTCACTCTTGAAGACTGATAAAGGAACGCTTATTCTCACAAGTTGGGATAATGGCGGAATTTACAGATCAACGAATGACGGATCGAGTTGGACTTGTTCCAATACAGGATTCCGGTTTAGCGGAGATCAATGGAAATCTGCCGCTATCACAGCTTCCTGTTTTAATAAGAAGAGCAAATCCATATTTATATCTACGGGAGAGGTTCCAGACCCATGGAATTGGCCCAATGAACACCTGGTTGGTGACGGACTTTTTAGGTCAACGGATGACGGGATTTCCTGGACTGACGTCGGCTTCGACAGTGTTTTCACCCATGCGGTTGTGAGCGACGATTCCGGTAATGTCTTTGCCGGCACTTCGGAGGGTATTTTCGTTTCGAAAGACAACGGGAGTACCTGGAACATGATTCCAAATCCCAGCTCGCAGAAAGCCGTGTGGACACTCTTAGCTGATTCAAGGGTAGGTCTGGTGGTAGCCTATGATGATCACGGAATAAGTACCGATAACGGCGGTGTCTATGTGACTCAGGATCTCGGCAAACACTGGACATATCTCGGGATGCTGAACAGGGGTAAAATACTTTGGTCTCTCGCGCTCGACGATTCGCTCTACCTTTATGTAGGCGATCCGGTAAGCGTTTGGAAAAGCAGTACTCCTTTGCCAGGTATAATTACTGATGTTGATAACGTCCCATCGACTACCGTTTCCACCTTCCACCTCTCTCAGAACTACCCGAATCCATTTAATCCTACGACCACTATTCAGTTCTCGGTTCCAAAAAGGACTTTCGTGACTTTGAAGATTTACAACATTCTAGGACAAGAGATCAAAACTCTTGTCCAAGGTGAAATGAATCAAGGAAGTCATGAAGTGACCTTTGCTGCTGGCTCGCTTCCCAGCGGCACCTACCTTTATCGTTTAGAGACAAGCTCCGGCTTCTCTATTACGAAAAAGATGGTTCTTTTGAAGTGATTCCAAAAGAGGTTCAACTTTTTATAGCTGAACCTCTTTTCCGTTTTACACGCCTCCCGACATCGCACGTTTCTGTGGATAATTTTTGGACTGTGTTGCTCTTTTGATTGGTACAATTAATTGTAATGAGATGAAAAGAGGGGTCATCGCTGACGGCGCCGTATATCATGTCTATAATAGAGGTGCCGACAGAAGAAAAATATTTGTGGATGAGAAAGATTACCTGAGGTTTGTCCACGATATGTCAGAATTCAATGAAGAAGGCAATTCTATAGGCGTAGGCTACAAATTTATCCAAAACCCCGTGAAAATTGCCGGCCTTGACGACGACGAGAAAAAGCCAAAGAAGAAAAAGCCTTTGGTGAGCATTTTAGCTTTCGCTCTTATGCCCAATCATTTTCATCTGCTCCTTATTCAGAAGGAAAATAACGGCATAACCCTTTTTATGAAAAAACTGGGATCCGGTTACGCCCTTTATTTCAATCAAAAATACAAAAGGAGCGGCGTGCTATTCCAAGGAAGGTTCAAGTCGGTTCATATAAAAAAGAATTCCCATTTGAAGCACATTCCTTATTACATACACGCCAATCCGCTCGATTTGAACCGCCGGAGGGAAGATGAAATAAAATTTATAAATTCATACAGATGGAGCAGTCACATGGATTACTGCGGTTGGAGGAATTTTCCTTCGGTAACCGAAAGGAGTTTTCTTTTGGATTTTTTCGACGGTGAGGAAAATTATCGCAAGTCTATCGCTGAATGGGTGAAAGACAGAAGCGATAATTTGGAAAAGGTGAGGGAAGTGGCTCTTGAGAAATTCGCCGTCCTATTTTTATTTATTACCTTGAGCCTTGAGTGTTTGTTACAAGATTTATAAGACCACTCGAATTTTGCGGAGTAGGATCGTCAGCCGGGGAGAAATAATTTTCTTTCCAAGAGATTCTTACCAAACTTGATTTTTGTGGCGGAGAACTCCAGCTTACTTCGTCTATCTTTTCACCGTAAGAATTATAAAGGCTTAAAACAGAATTGTTTTTCGGCAAGCTGTATGATTTAGGCCAGTAGATATCAGCTTTTATAGTGGAGCTGGCTCCCGACATCAAAAGGTAGCCGCGCGGGTTAATTAAGATATTATTGAATCTTTTCGACGAAACGAATGTGGATTCATTTCCTCCAACGGATGATTTTTTTATGGAGAAACCGGAAAGGTCTTTGACGTCATAGCCGGTGTTGTAAAGTTCGACGAAGGGAGGAATGAACTTATCGCCGAAAAAGACCTCGCTTATCAATATATTCGAATCGTCATTCTCTTCGGTTTTTGTTTCATCAGGACCAGCGGATTCGTATATCAGTTCTTCTTTATTGAAAATATTGCCGAACCAGAACGCGGCTATCAAAGACAAAAGAAATAAAAAAATTATTGAGAAGTTTTTCACTTCTTGAGCATTGTTTTCATCTTCTCAAGAGGCCAGGCATTTACAATATCTTTTTTTTCGGCGAAACCGCGCCTCGCTTCCGCCAAACCGTATTTCAAGTACGGGAAATGGGCGGGGGAGTGAGCATCGGAATCTATGGACATTTTAACTCCGGCCGATACGCATTTTCTTATGTATTCGTCTTTGAGATCGAGTCTTTCCGGATAAGCATCTATCTCCATCACGGTACCTGTTTTTTGGGCAGTTTTTATAAGCTCATCCATGTCCACGTCATAAGCTTCTCTTTTTTGGATAACCCGGCCGGTCGGATGAAAGATGATATCGACATTCTTGTTTTGCATCGCTTTCTTTATCCTTTCGGTTTGTTCTTCTCTTGAAAGATTAAAATAAGAATGAACCGAAGCCCCGACGACATCGAGTTTGGAAAGAACAGAATCAGGAAGATCAAGCGACCCGTCTTTTAAAATGTCGCATTCGCTTCCCTTTAATACCGTTATTTTAATACCGGAAGATTTTAGTTTTTTATTTACTTTATCTATCTCCGACATTTGTTTCAATATCGTTTTTTCGTCCAAGCCATGTGTCATAGCCAATCTTTTGGTGTGGTCGGTTATGACTATGTATTCGAGTCCATTTTTTGAGGCTTCGCGAGCCATTGTTTCTATGGAATCGGAACCGTCCGTCCACTCCGTTTGAACTTGAAGATCGCCTTTTAAATCGGAATAACCTACGAGTTTAGGCAAATTTTTTTCACGTGCCAGTTCTATTTCGCCGGTATTTTCCCTGAGTTCGGGCTCGATATAATCAAGTCCCAGGGCTTTGTATATTTCTTGTTCTGTTTTGCCGGCTACCATCTTTTCGCCGCGGCCGCTTATCTTAAAGAGACCATATTCATTGAGTTTTAATCCTTTTTTGATGGCTATTTCCCGTAAAGCAATGTTATGAGCCTTGGATCCGGTGAAATAATTTAGGGCTGCTCCGTAAGATTCTTCGGGTACAATTCTTAAATCGACATTGAGTCCCGATTTCAATTTAATAGCTGACTTGGTTTCACCGGAAGAGATTACCTTCATGACTCCAGGCATATTCACGAAATAGTTCATTATTGGTTCCGGTTTTTTGGAAGTCACCAGAATATCGGCGTCGCCCACCGTTTCTTTCATCCTTCTTATTGATCCAGCGATGGTTACTTTACCGACTCCTTTCAGCTTTTTTATGTGTTCGGTTATGTCTTCTATTTCAGGTATCACGGAACCCAGGAGGAATCTTCCGGAAGATTTTTTCAAAAACTCAAGACTTTTTAATATTTTCTCCTCGCTCTTTTTCCCGAATCCTTCTAACTCGCGTATTTTTCCTTTTTGGGCGGCTTTTTCCAGTTCACCGACGTTTTTTATTTTGAGTTTTTCGTAAAGTTTTTTTATGGATTGAGGACCCAAGCCCTCCACTTTCCTCAGTTCGGACATGTCGACAGGAATTTTCTTTTTTAATCCTTCGAAATATTTTATTTTGCCGGTTTTTATGAATTCTTCTATTTTCTCGGCCATGGAGACGCCGACGCCGGGTATTTCTTCCAGTGATTTTAAGCCGCCTTTTTTGTATATTTCGGAGATGTCTCCTTCCAGGCTTTCTATGATTTCAGCCGCCTTCTCATAAGCTCGCGGCTTGAAGGGGATGTTATCCATGTCCAAATATTCGGCTATCTCGTGGAATATTTCGGCTAAGGAATTATTGAAAACCATTAAAGTAAAGCGGAGATTATTTCTTCAGTTTTTCTTACTAGCCCCAAGCGGGGGAATATTTTTGTTATGGTGTGCTTGTGTTCCTCTTCTGTTGCGGCTGCCGAGGCATCTTCGGCAAAAATTTGATTGTAGCCGTATTCGTAGGCGAAGCGGGCGGTCGATTCCACGCCGATGTTGGTCGATATGCCGCAAAGGACAATTGTTGTTATACCGCGGCGCCTGAGTTCTAAATCCAATTCTGTTCCGTAGAAAGCGCCCCACTGTCTCTTGGTTATTATAAAATCACCTGGTTTTGGTCCCATTTCCGGTACTATGTCGGCCCAGTCCGGGGAATCGGTTCTCTGCATAACGGCATCGGCTACAGGTTTTAAGGCGTCCAGTCCGTCGGGCGAAGGTGTGACTCTGACAAGAAATACCGGGGATCCTACTTTCCTGAAAGCTTCGGCAAGTGAAGAAGCGTTTTTTATAATTATGTCAGCTGAGTAGGGAGCGGTTTGTCTTCTAACGATCCCTTTTTGGATGTCTATCACAACAAGAGCGGTTTTATTTTTTTCTATGATCATACTTTGATTTATTGTTTTTCAACTTTAGCTTCGGATTCCATCTTCTCGAATATTTTATAAGCCCCCGGATGATTTTTTCTTATTTCTTCAAGGACTCTCGGTACAAATTTACCATTCGCGAGATAGGGATAAAATTCCTTC
>JAKAHT010000008.1 GCA_021814805.1 bacterium | reverse complement strand
AAAAAGGAAGAAATCTCCAAAGAGGCTAAAGATATCGACGAGCCGGTTCAGTAAAGAAATAAAATTAATTAAGGACGGAAAGGTGGGGATACTTCCGACCGACACCCTTTATGGCCTGGTGGGGTCATGTTTTTCCAAGGAAGCGGTAAAGGAGATATATCGCCTGAAGAGAAGAAATTCTAAAAAACCTTTCATAATTCTGATTTCCTCCTTGGATGATTTGAAATTATTTAATATAAAAATCTCCGTTGAAGAAAGAGAATTGCTCGAAAAAATATGGCCCGGTCCGGTAAGCACTGCCCTAAAAATAAATGCTCCGGGATACCAATACCTTACAAGGGGAGGAAAGACCTTGGCTTTTAGATTGCCGAAACCTTTGTGGTTGAGGAACTTTATATCTCAATCAGGACCCCTGGTCGCCCCCACGGCTAATTTTGAGGGTGAGTCGCCTTCGAAAAGCATATCCGATGCCAGAGCTTATTTTGATGACGAGGTGTCTTTTTATATCAATAAGGGCAGATTGACGTCAAAGCCTTCCACTTTGATTTCTCTTGAAAATGGCCGCGTCAAAGTAATCAGAGAAGGAGCCTTTGATGTCAGGGGGTTGATAAATAAGGAAAATAATGGTAAATTTTAATGTACGCTATGTTTGAAAAAATAGGCAATTTCGTAAGGGAATCCAAACAAGAATTGAAGAAAGTTAATTGGCCGACGAGAGAAGAGACCATAAGGTACACCCTTTTCGTCATAGGTTTTTCGGTATTACTGGCCGCTTTTTTGGGTGTTTTGGATTTCGTGTTTATTCAGATATTGCAAAGGATAGTTTTATAACCAATCATGGAAGAAGAAAAAAATACAAGCAAAAAAACCAAAGCTTGGTATGCTGTCCATACCTATTCCGGCTATGAAGATGCCGTAGCTAAATATTTGAAACAAAGGATTTCTTCTTTGGGAATGAACGATAAGATATTCGATGTTATAGTTCCCAAAGAAGTTAAAATAAAGATAAGAAACGGCAAGAGGCAAAAGACGGAAGAAAAGATTTACCCCGGTTACGTTTTGGTACATATGGTTCTTGATAACGATTCTTGGTATGTGGTGAGAAATACCCCCCGTGTTACCGGTTTTGTCGGAGCTGATTCCACAAAGCCGACGCCACTTTCCAAAGCTGAAGTGGATGAGCTTATGATGAGGATAGGCGGAAACGAACCCAAATTCAAAGTTGACTTTAAGGTTGATGAAATGGTAAAAATTACAGACGGACCTTTTAAGGATCAAGAAGGCAGAATTTCAGAAATAGATGAAGAAAGGGGGAGAATTAAAGTTCTGGTGCCTATCTTCGGTCGGGATACAGTGGTGGAATTGGATTCTTTGCAGGTCAGAAAACTATAAACTAATAATAAATCTATGGCTAAACCAATAAAAACAGTTTTAAAACTTCAAATAAAGGCAGGTGAAGCTAACCCGGCTCCGCCGATAGGTCCGGCGCTCGGCCAGCACGGCGTGAACATCGGGGCTTTTTGCCAGCAGTTTAACGAAGCCACCAAGGATATGAAGGGGGATGTCATACCTGCCGAAATAACGATCTACGAAGATAGGTCTTTCGATTTTAAGCTTAAAACTTCTCCGGCTTCAGCTCTTCTAAAAAAAGCCGCCGGACTTGAAAAAGGAGCTGCTGAATCGGGTAAAAAAGTGGTAGGAAAAGTAACCAGGGATGATTTAAGGAAGATCGCCGAGAAGAAAATGGTTGATCTGAATGCCAATGATGTTGAGGCAGCTATGAAGATTATTGCCGGCACTGCCAAAAATATGGGAATCGAGATCATTGATTGATTTCGATTCGCATATTGAAAAGAGGGGTCGGGGGAAGGATTCCTCCGTGAAGGAGCGAGTTGTTGCATAGCGACTCGCGACGAATATGGGTATTAAGAAAACCGGATCTTTGATCCGGTTTTCTGTTATAATAGGAATCGATGAGAAAGGGAAAATTTATTGTCATCGAAGGTATTGATGGTTCCGGAAAGGGTGAGCAATTTAAACTTCTTCTCGCTCGTTTGAAGCGAGAGGGTTTTAAAGCTGCAACGTTTGATTTTCCGCAGTACGGCAAGCCGTCAGCTTTTTTCGTGGAAAGATATTTAAACGGCTACTACGGAGGATGGAAGGAGGTAGGGCCTTTTAGAGCCTCAGTCTTTTACAGTTTGGATAGGTTTGATGTTGGCCCTAAGATAAGCAGATGGATTTCCCGGGGACAGGTGGTGATTTCAAACAGATATGTTCCTTCAAACATGGGTCATCAGGGAGCGAAAATAGAAAATATTAAAAAAAGAAAAGAATTTTTGAGATGGGTTTATGATTTTGAATATGGAATAATGGGGATACCCAAACCTGATTTTTCAATTATACTTCATGTTCCGCACGATACGGCTTATGACTTGATAAGTAAAAAACATTCAAGAGGATATCTCAACGGAAAAAAGAGGGATATTCATGAGAAAGATAAATCACATTTAAAGAGAGCCGAGAGCACTTATTTGGAAATGGCAAAAATGTTCCCCAAGGATTTTGTTTTGATAGAATGTGTTAAAAACGGCAGATTACTTTCAATGAAAGAAATCCACGAGCTTGTATGGAGAAGAGTTAAAAATATTATTTAACTATTTTTCCTTCTTCTAAATCCTTATACACGGTTCCCAAGACACCGTTTATAAAGCGGGGCGAGTTTTGCCCGCTGTAATTTTTGGCTATTTCTATGCTTTCATTTATGGCCACCTTGGGAGGTACCTCGTTCTTATCGGCGTATATAAGTTCATAAAGGCCGATGCGGAGTATATTTCTATCCACGATGGCTATTTGATCGATAGGCCACTCGCTGGCGTAGGTTTTTATTATTTCATCGAGTTTGTTGATGTGCTCAATTATGCCTTTTAAGAGTTTCCAGGCGAATTCCGGCTCATCTATGCCCGGTCCGAATTCGTTCAAATTTCTTTCCAATATTTCAGTGAGGTCAGTTTTTTTATCGTAAAAATCCCACTCGTAGAGGGATTGAAGAACTATAGTTCTGGCTAAATGGCGGGTAGCCATTGTTATGATTTAGGACTTGGATCCGATGTCTTTTTTTGCTGCTTCACGTAAGTTCCGCACTGGGGACAGATTTTATGAGGTAAGGCGGGACCTCCGCATTTGGGGCAGGGCATGACGTTTATCTTTTTTATAGCCTGCTGTGACCGGCGCCTGCCGACTTTTGACTTCGAATGATGTTTTGTAGGTACTCCACCCATAGGTTTATTTTGATTGATTATAATGTATCAGAAAGGAATCTGTCAATTATTTTTTTTGCTTCGGTATCGCTCATTACCCAGTGTATGTTCTTGTCCTTTTTAAACCAGGTTATCTGTCTTTTGACATAATGCATGGTATCAAGAACCAACAAGTCGATGAGCTCTGCTTTGGTTTTTATTTCTCCGTTGATATATCGAAGGACGTCTTTGTATTCAAAACCGAGCTCATTTATTTTTTTTATGCCGATTCCTGAAGAAACGAGTTTCTTAGTTTCTTTAATAAGGCCACTTCTCAGCATAGATTTAGCCCTGGTTTCTATCGATTTTTTCAGCTTGTTTTTAGGGATATCGATACCTATTTTCAGAATATTTTCTTTTGGGGGGCGATGTTCTATGTCCGGTACGCGACCGAGAACCGACGCTATCTCTATGGCTCTTATAACCCGTCTTTTATTTTTCAAATCTATATTTCCCCATCTTTTTTTGTCCAAATTTTTAAGTATTTCATCGAGGCTCTCTATGGTTTTATTTTCCAAATTGTTTCTCAATTTTTCATCCGGAGGCACCGTGGGCATTACCGTTCCGTCTGTGATTGATCGTACATAAAAACCGGTGCCGCCGCAGATTATCGGAATCTTATTCTTCTTTTTTAAAATATTTATAATATGAAATGCTTTTTTCTGGTATTCGGCAACGGTAAAATTATTTTTCGGATCGACGAAGCCTATCAAATGGTGCGGTACCGATTTTAACTCCTTATCGGAAGGGTAATTTGAGCCTATTTTCAGCCCCCGGTAAATTTGTCTTGAGTCGGCTGATATTATTTCTCCGCCGAATTTTTTACCTATTTTTACGGCCAAGCCGGTTTTACCGGATCCCGTCGGTCCGACTATCACAATGATTTTTCCTGTCATTATTGTTTATTATAGCCCGGAGTGTTATTGTTTATCTAGAAAATTGGAGGAAAATATGAAAAAGATTCTGCTGGTGGCCGGACTCGTTTTGGCTCCGACCTTGGTATTGGCTGCATTCGTAAGCTGGCACGCAGCCAAAGAAATAGTACCGGATGATGATACCAATGAAAATTTGGAAGAATTGTCCGAGATGCCAGCTGTCTTTTCCAAAGGCAGTAAAGATTGATTTCTATTTTTTAAAAGAGGTGGCTATCGGGGAATAAGCCACCTCAAAACTTATCTGTCTTTTTCTTCTTTCTTTATGCGTTCTATGAATTTTTCCACACTCGAAACAAAAGTTTCTTTTTTATGGCGTTCTCTCACGTTTACGGATTTTTCTTCTATTTCCTTGTCGCCGACGACTAGAAGATAGGGTATTTTCTCAAGTTCACCTCCCCGTATATTCTTGCCGAGTGTTTCTCCTTCCGGCGCTATGTCGGAGCGTACGTTGCTGTCTTTCAGTGCTTTTAATATTTTTTCCGCGTATTCCCTGTGCCTGTCTGATATTGGAATGATTCTCGCCTGAATGGGGGAAAGCCAGACAGGAAAATCTCCGCCGTAATGTTCGATTAATATTCCCAGAAATCTCTCCGTTGATCCGAGTATGGCTCGATGGATGACTATGGGCTGTCTTTTATTCCCTTTTTCATCAATGTATTCCAAGCCGAATCTTTTCGGCAGGTTCATATCAAGCTGGATGGTGGAGAGCTGCCATTCGCGCCCCAAAACGTCTTTGGCCATGAAATCGAGTTTTGGTCCGTAAAAGGCCGCTTCTCCCGGAACTACTTCGTTTTTCCAACCGCGTTTGGTTATGAGTTTTTCTAATATATTCTCGGATTGTTTCCATATTTTAGGATCGCCTATGTATTTATCCTTGTCTTTGGGATCATGAGTTGAGATCCTGACCCAAAAATCTTTGAAACGGAAAGCCGAGTAGGTTTCATCGATCATATCCAGCATCAAATTTATTTCTCCTTCTATTTGCTCCGGCGCGGAAAAGACATGGCAATCGTCTTGTGTCAAGGATCTTACGCGCGTCAGTCCCGAGAGTTCGCCGCTCTTTTCGTATCTATAATTGGTGGTGGTTGAGGTCATTCTTATGGGAAGTTCTTTGTACGAATGAGGCTCGCTCTTGTAAAGCATCATGAAATGGGGGCAGTTCATCGGCTTTAAGTAATAATCGGCTTCGCCCTTGAGTTTCATCGGTGGATACATGGCATCGTACTTATCAAGGTGACCTGAAATTTTATAGAGTTCGCCCTTAGTTATGTGAGGTATCCAGATGGGCACGTAGCCGCGCTTTTCCTGCATTTCTATTATGAAGTTTTCAACTATCCGGCGAAGTATCGCACCCTTGGGATAAAAAAGCGGCAAGCCGGCACCTATTTCATCTACTATGGTGAAAAGCTTGAGTTCCTTGCCGAGTTTGCGGTGATCGCGTTTTTTGGCTTCCTCCATGAGGGTTTCATAATCTTTAAGTTCTTTCCCCGAGCCGAAAGCCAAACCGTATATTCTCTGAAGCTGGGGATTCTTTTCATTGCCTCTCCAATAAGCTCCGGCAATGGAGGTGAGTTTGAATCCTTCGGAATTTATTTCCCCGGTGTTTTTAACGTGACCGCCGCGGCAAAGGTCCACGAAGTATTTAGTATCTGGTATCTGGTATTTAGCATTTATCGCCTTGCCGGTGATATAGATGGTGAGAGGCTTTTTGTCTTTTTGGAATTCTTTTATCAAGTCCA
Organism: bacterium; assembly: GCA_021814805.1. Taxonomy (GTDB): domain Bacteria; phylum Patescibacteriota; class Minisyncoccia; order UBA6257; family GWB1-50-10; genus JAKAHT01. The sequence goes on along the minus strand of JAKAHT010000008.1, from coordinate 22,817 downwards.
GTTTAAAGGGCTGATCTTTAAATAATTTCTTTGCCGCGGCCGGGCTGATCTTTTTGCCGGAGAAGGGAAGTTTTTCCATAACGAGCGCGCGCATCGTGTGCTCGAGTTCCCTCAAATCAACCTCCGTCAGAGGACGGGGGAGTTTGAAGTCGTAATAAAAACCGTTTTCTATGACCGGTCCTATTCCAAGCTTGGCCTTGGGGAATTTTTTCAAGACCGCGGCGGCCAAAAGGTGAGCCAAAGAATGTCTTACTTCGTTTATTTTTTCCAATTTAGGCATATTGTGATTATATGTAATTGCTCTGAGTTTCACAAACGAAAATCACCCCGCAAGATTATCTTGTCGGGGTGATTTTGTAGTACTGGGAGGTTGTTATTGTTGAAATTGCATGTATGTTTGGAGTTCGGTGAGTTTTCCGGCTCTTCTTTTTTTATCTTCGGCTTCTTTTCTTAATCTGGCAGCTTCTATTTGACCTGAGCGTCTTACTTCTTTAGCTTGTTCTTCCAGCGATACAGCGGTATCTTCGGAAGACTCCAGTGCATTTTCAGCAAGGGATTCTTTCCTATTGGCATCATCTAAAGCCTTTTTTTCTTCCCTTTTAGCTTCTTCTTGGACAGACAGGGTTATCTTGTTTCTGGAAAGCGAGGAAATATAGGTTGCGGTTTGAAATATTACCGAACCTACGTTTTTTCCGAATTTTTTGGTCAGATGATCGCTGATTGTTTCGAAAAGGGGCAAGTCGATATTTACCGGAGCCGGCTTATTGTTGTTTTTGCCATATTTGAAAGATACGACGGCAACAACGACGAGAATGACTAGATATACAACAAACATTTAGGACCTCCTAAAAAATGATTGATTAAATAAAAAATTGTTTAAGCAAATGAGGGTTCGTTAAATAACACCCCTCTTTACTTTGCTGTTTTTAATTATATATCATTATTAATAAATTGTCAATAGGAGAGTTTTGGGCCCGATTTAAAGTTCTTTTACCCGATCGCAGATGAATTTAGTGTCGCTGTTTTTCCAAGAAACATAGCCTTCGACTAGAACCACATTATTTTCCTGCCAGGCGTTCGGATTGGATCTCAGGAGATCATTAAAAACCAAAAGTTCTATGGAATCATTCAAGTCTTCGAGTGTGGCGAATACCATCGGTTGGCCGCTTTTTGTGACTATCTTTTGGGTCTTGCTTATAACTCCGGCGAGTATTATCTTGGGCGACCGTTCGCCATTTTTCTCCAAGGAAAGGGCGTATTTAACGTTCTTAACGGAACCGTTGCCGTTTAGCTTGGCCGCGTGGCCGTTTATCGGATGGTCTGTTATGTACAATCCTAAAAGTTCTTTTTCCCAAGAGAGAATATCTTTCTTGTCGGCCGGTTCAGCCGGTCTCAATCGGAGTTTGCTGAATTGTTTTTCTCCGGAGAATAGAGAAAACTGACTTGTCGAAGCGTTCTTCTTGGCGGCTTGGTTGAAGACGAGTATGTTTTCGATGTTTCCGAGAAGTTCGCCGCGATCCACTTTGAAAGAATCGAAGGTTCCAGCTTTTATTAGACTCTCAAGAGATTTTCTGTTCAAATCCCTATCTTGAACTCTCACCAAAAAATCGCTCAAATCTTCATACGGTCCCCTGAGCGATCTTTCTTCTATTATTTTTTCCACGATGTGAGCTCCGATATTCTTTATGGCCCCCAAGCCGAATCTTATATTGGGTTCGTCGACGGTGAAATTTTGAAAACTCATGTTTATATCCGGTGGTAGTACTTTGATATCGAGTCTCTTAGCTTCGTTTATTAAGAAATTTATTCTCTCGACGTCTGTTCCTGAGACATTCAATAGACTGGCCGTGAATTCCAGCGGGTAATTGGCTTTAAGATAGGCGGTTTCATAGCTTATCATTGCGTAACAAGCGGCATGAGACCGGTTGAAGCCGTAGCGGGCGAAGGGAGGAAAAAGTTCCCAGATTTCTCCGGCCGTTTTTTTGTCTATGCCGTTTTTTATCATTCCCTTGATGAGTTTTTCTTTTTGTTCGTCCAGAAGTTTCTTGATTTTTTTACCTATGGCTTTGCGGAGGGTATCGGCTTCGGCGAGCGTGAAGCCGGCCAGGTCTCTTGCTATCCTCATCATTTGTTCTTGATAGATTCCTACGCCGTATGTTGACTTTAATATCGGCTCCAATTTCGGATGGAGGTAGGTAACTTTCTCCTTGCCGAATTTTCTTTTTATATATGAGGGGATAAGTTCCATGGGTCCGGGGCGGTAGAGGGATATCATGACCAATATATCTTCGAGCTCGGAAGGTTTCAGCTCTTTAAGATAACGCCTCATGCCGGAAGATTCGAGTTGGAATATTCCGGTCGTCTCGCCTGATTGGAAAAGTTCGAATGTTTTTTTGTCGTCGAGCGGCAATTTTTCTATATCAATTTCTATTCCATGCAGCTCCTTTATGATACGCAAAGTTTCTTCAATAATGCTCAAATTTTTTAATCCCAGAAAATCCATCTTGAGAAGTCCCAAATCTTCGACGTTGTGCATTTCAAATTGGGTGATAATCGAATTTTCTCCTTGGGGAGCTTTCTGGAGCGGCATGAAATTCACGAGAGGTTCGGGGGAGATGACGACACCGCAAGCATGTACCGAAGCGTGTCTTGCTGTACCTTCAAGCTTGATGGCTGAGTCGATTATTTTTTTGGCGTCTGAGCTGCTGTCGTAAATCTTTTTAATGTCGGATATGCCTTCCAGCGACTGCTTCAAGTTCATATTAAAAGGTATGAGTTTGGCTATTTGATCTCCCAAGGAGTAAGGGAAACCCAAGGCGCGGGTTACGTCCCTCACGGCGGCCTTAGCCATCATCATTCCGAAAGTTATTATTTGAGCCACCCTGTTTTCTCCGTATTTTTCCTTGACATAGGACAAGACCTCGTCCCGTCTTAAGTCGGTGAAATCCACGTCTATATCCGGTGCCTGGATTCTGTCTGGATTTAAGAATCTTTCAAAGAGGAGGTCATATTTTAAAGGATCAAGCGTGGTTATGCCAAGGATATAGGATATTATGCTTCCGGCAGCCGATCCTCGGCCCGGTCCCACGACGATGCCGTGATCTTTAGCCCAATTGACATAGTCCTGGACTATCAAAAAGTAATCGGCAAATCCGGTTTTTTCTATGACGCTAAGTTCCATCTCGATTCTGTTTTTTACTTCGTCGGTTATTTCCGGATAATGCTTTCCCGTCCTTTCTTCGACGAGCTCCTTCAAATATTCTATAGAAGTTTTTCCGCCTGGCACGGGGAATTTGGGCAAATGTATTTTACCGAGTTCTATTTCCAGATTGCATTTGTCGGCAATCTTCAAAGTGTTTTCTAAAGCTTCGGGGGTATCTTTGAAAAAAATCGCCATTTCATCTCCGCTTCTGAAATGCAGATCGAAATTTTTCAGAGACATCCTTTCGTCGTTCATGACACGATTATTGGTTTGTATGGCGAGAAGTATTTCATGTTCCGTCTTATCTTCGAGATCGAGATAGTGACTGTCTTGAGTAGCCACAACTTCGATGCCTAGTTTTTTGGCTAAAGCGATTGATTTAATATTTAGCTCCGGTGTATGAGGTTGAAGTTCTATGTAAAAATCTTCTCCGAAAACTTCTCGGTACCACAGAGCCACTTTTTCCGCTTCTTCGATTTTGTTCCGTTCCAGAAGTTTTGAAATTTCTCCAGAAGAACATCCGGAGATGCAAATCAATCCTTCGCTCCACTCTTTTAAGATTTCCTTGTCTATTCTCGGTTTGTAATAAAAACCTTCTGTTTGGGAAGAGGTGACGAGTTTCAAAATATTTTTCCAGCCGGCCTCGTTTTTGGCCAAAAGTATCAAATGATATCTCACTTCGTCCATTTGCGGACGCTTGTTAAGCCGTCCGTAAGGTGCAACGTACGCTTCAACACCTATTATCGGTTTTATATTTTCTTTTTTGGCTTTTTTATAGAACTCGATTGCCCCGTAAAGATTGCCGTGATCTGTTACAGCTACCGCTTCCATACCGAAACTTTTTGCTTTGTCCACCAAGCCGTCTATTTTTGAAAGTCCATCTAAGAGTGAGAAGTGAGAGTGAGTATGAAGATGGACGAATTTTGTCATGGAGTTAAAATATTCTTAACGTTCTAATTTTATGAAAGCGGGAAAAGAAAAACAACACCAAAAAAAGCCTTTGTTTATCATAGGTATAGATGAGGTAGGACGGGGACCTCTCGCGGGGCCTGTTATGGTTTGTGCGGCAGCTTTGGAGGTCGGTAAAAAAATCAGTCTCATCGAAAACGGGGTCAAATTAAATGACTCAAAAAAACTAACGCCAAAGTCCAGGGAAAAGTGGGCTGAAAAATTGAAAGAAACCGGGGTTCCGTTTGCCATTTCGAGCGTCTCTCCGGCGGTTATAGATAAAATTAATGTTTCCAATGCCGCCAATTTGGCCGCAAGAAGATCTCTCAGGAAATTATTTGCCGAGCACGGCATAACACCTTCCGGTTCGGTAATTTTTTTGGATGGAGGGCTCTATGCTCCGGGAGGAAAAACCGTGATAGGGGCCGATAGGAAAATAAAAGCGGTCATGGCGGCATCTATCCTGGCCAAAGTGAAGAGAGACAAACATATGAGAAAAATTTCATCCAAGTATCCCGAGTATGGTTTCGATAAACATAAGGGTTATGGAACGAAAGTTCATATGGCGGCCATAAAAAAATACGGGTTGTCTCCCATTCATCGGAAAACTTTTTGCAGGTCTGTGTGAGAAGGATTTATTTATTTTCTATCGATCGGGGATTTATATTCTGACTTCACTTTTTGATGTTTTCGTGATAATATCTTACTTGGTAAACCAAGCAACAGCCCGCTTATATTCGAAAGATTATGGCGGGAGGAAAGTCGGGACACCCAAGTTCGGTAAAGCCGAGCCAAACGTAGCGGCTAACAGCCGTCGTTCGAAAGAATAGAGGTGCGATCAGTGACGTCCTTCGGCGAAAGTCGGGGGAGGACCCTATCCCAAGCTTGTCGGTCCAATTCCGCTATAGGGACAAAAAAGCGGAAGTGAAACGGCTAAATCCTTGCGGGGTGCAAGGCCGTGCCCTAAGAGCAATCTAAGGGAGCGCCGCCAGAGCCTGAGAGCAATCGAAGGCCTAGACAGATTGTTGCCTAAACAGAATCCCGCTTATGGTTTACCTATTTTTGCCAATGTAGCTCAGTTGGTAGAGCAACGCTTTCGTAAAGCGTGGGTCGTCGGTTCAAATCCGACCATTGGCTCCACATATGGATTCACATTTTGATGTAAATACTGTTTATTTGTCTGTTTTCGCCGGTGCAGGAGGAGAAGATGCCAAGGATTGGGCTAGGATGCTCCTTTCGATGTACAAAAAATACTCACTGAAGAAAAATTTGAAATGTGTTCCGGTGAACGATAATACCTTGGAAATAAAAGGTTCGAACGCTTATGATTTTTTTAAAAATGAATCAGGCGTCCATCGTTTGGTGAGAATATCGCCGTTCGACGCCAAAAAATTACGCCACACTTCCTTTGCTTTAGTAGAGGCTTTACCGGCTTTTAAAAGAATAGGAGCCGAAGATATTTCCATACCCGATAAGGATTTGAAGATAGAGTTCATGAGATCCTCGGGGCCTGGGGGGCAGAATGTAAATAAAGTTGAAACAGCGGTGAGAATAGTACATATACCGACTGGGATAGCCGTTTCCTCTCAAGTTGAAAGATCGCAATCCCAAAACAGGGAAAAAGCCATGACCCTTTTGAAATCAAAGCTGGCTATGGTTATGGAAGAAAGGCATGAAAGAGAACTCGGGAATCTCAGGGTAAGAGTTGAGCCGGAATGGGGACACGAAATACGTTCTTATGTTTTACATCCCTACAAACAAGTGAAAGATCACAGGACGGGACTGAAAATAAGCAAGGTGGAGGATGTTTTGGACGGCAATCTTGATATAATAACCGGTCAAATAGTAAAATAATAACTGCCTATGATAGTTTTTCAGAATGTAACAAAGACTTATAACCACGGAACGGTAGCGCTCGATAAAGTGGCTTTCAAAATACAGCCTGATGAGTTTGTCTCGTTGGTTGGAAGATCGGGAGCCGGCAAATCGACCATTATAAAATTGCTCATTGGAGAAGAGAAACCCACGAAGGGCCAAATTTTTTTCGGTTCCTATGAAGTTAATAAATTAAAACCTTCTGAACTTCCCGAGTTTAGAAGGCATATCGGGGTCATATTCCAAGACTTCCGCTTGCTGCCTAAAAAAACCGCTTTCGAAAACGTGGCTTTTGCCCTCGAGGTTGAAGGCCGGCCCCAAAGGGACATAAATGAACTTGTCCCCCAAGTCCTGGATATGGTGGGTTTGAAAGATAAGATGCATAATTTTCCACAAGAGCTTTCCGGCGGAGAAAAACAAAGGGTGGCCATAGCAAGAGCCATGATAAATCAGCCCGATGTTTTGATAGCCGACGAGCCGACTGGAAATCTCGATCCCTTCAATACCTGGGAAGTTATCAAACTCCTAAAGAAAATAAATGAACTGGGCAGCGTTGTTATACTGGCCACCCACGACAAAGAAATAGTGAATACATTAGGTGAAAGAGTCATCACTTTGGAAAACGGTCAAATAATAAAAGATGAAGCGCATGGTCGGTTCATTATAGATTGATTCAATGATTAATTTATTCAGAATATTTAAATACGGCATCCAGAGTTTTTTAAGGAACGGCTGGCTGTCTTTTTCCACAATTGCCATAATGATTTTGGCTCTTATAGTTTTCGAGGGTCTCATACTTTTTAATGTCGTTTCGAAAGGGGCCATTCAGACCATTCAAGATAAGGTGGACATAACGGTTTATTTTCAAAGCAATGTTTCCGAAGATACTATTTTAAACTTGAAGAAATCCCTGGAGGGCTTGGATGAAGTCCAGTATGTCGACTATGTTTCGAAGGAACAGGCTTTATCCAATTTCAAGGCATTGCACTCGAGCGATGAATCGATAACCAAAACTTTGGATACGCTCGATTCCAATCCGCTTTTGCCGTCTTTGAACATTAAGGCCAAGGATATACACCACTACGATACCATAGCGGCTTACCTCGAAAAACCGGATTTTCAGAATATCATTTACAAGATAAATTATGCTCAAAATGCAGTAGTGATAAACCGGCTTATTTCACTCGTGGACAATTTCACTAAAGGCGGATTTGTCTTGACCATTTTCCTTTCTTTCTTAGCTGCTTCCGTGACTTTTAATACCATACGCTTAGCCATATTTTCCAACAGAGAACAAATAGGCATAATGAGGTTGGTTGGAGCTTCTAATAAATTCATAAGAGGCCCTTACGTTATCGAAGGAGCTATGTATGGATTGATAGCGGCCGTGGTAAGTTTTCTTATTATGATACCGGTCATAAGTTTTATTTCCCCGCATATCAACAGCTTCATACCGGAGGTTAATTTAAGTTCTTATTTCGGCGGAAGTTTTATGATGCTCCTTTTGTATCAGGCTCTTTTCGGCGTCGGCTTGGGCGTATTATCCAGCATTATAGCCACACGCCGTTATTTGAATATCTGACCGTTTGTAACAATTGACAAACGGCCGCGTATATTTTATGAGAAAAACTTCAAAAGACGCCCTTAACGTCTGGGCTATTAAATTGAAGAAAGGGGATCCAGAAGCAGCGGGCATTATTTTTGATAAATTTGCACAGCCCTTTTTCAGATTTTTTATGCAAAGGTTAGGCGTGAAGAACATCGCTGAAGACTTGACTCAGGAGGTTTTTTTGAAGCTTATGAGACGCATAGAAACTTTCGATGATAAGTCGGGCAATTTCACTCCTTGGTTTTGGCAGGTGGCCAGGAATACGCTTAACGATTATTTCAGAAGCAAGAAAAACATTCCTCTTTCTGAAATAAGCGAAGAGCAAAGCGAAGAGTTCGTGGCCGATGAATCTTTGGATAAAAAAGAACTGGCTCTCGAAATACTCGACAAAGTTAGGGAATTTTCCGAAGAAGATCAGGAAGTGTTTTTATTGAGATACATTGAAGACATGTCGTACGATGAGATAGCCAAAGCAACCGGCCGGACCGCCGGCTCTTTAAGAGTATCTGTTCATCGCATGATAAAAAAAATCAGGGAAATATATGGTGATTAAATATATAAAATTTAAAGTTGACTTTTTGAAGGCCAGAAAGCTTTTGAAATCGGAACTCTCGCCCGACCGGGAATTTTTGAGAAAAGCGAGAAAAACGTTCATAGCTAATGTTTCTCCGGAAAGGGAGATGTCTTTTGCCACCCCGAGAGGATTCAGTCTTTTGGTTAAATACGTCGTCGTAGGAGCCGTCGTTTTGGGCCTTTCCGGGACCCTTGTTACTTTTGCTCAAAGCTCCAGTGTTTATCCGACCCATCCTCTTTATCCTTTTAAAATTTTAGGCGAAAACGTGGCTTTGGCTTTTTCTTCGAATCAAAACAAACCGTATCTTCATAAAACTTTCGCCAAGAGAAGGTTGGAGGAAATAAAAACGGTCATTTCAAAAAAAGTGAGTACCGACAAGATGGTCGGGGATTTGGATAAGGACTTCAAGTATGAGATTAACGAAGCCTTGAGCGGCGTGGAATCAGACGGCCGGACGACGAGCAGCCTTATGTCCTTCTGTAGCTCATTCGGCAATATGATAATAGAACAGAGAGAAATGGGTATAACCTTGCCGGATTCAAAATGGTCCAAGTTTGAAAAGGATTGCGGGGGCACTCCCTCTGAATTCAAGATTGAACTGGAATAGGAATGGGGATTATAATGGTTTTATGAAAATTACTATTTGTACTTCCAAAATACACCGGGCGGCGGTGACGGAAGCTGATTTGAATTACGTCGGGTCGATAACCATAGATCCGGATCTTCTGGAGGCCGCCAACATCAAACCTTATCAGATTCTTCAAATAACCAATTGTTCCAACGGTGTGCTTTGGAGAACTTATGCCATAGAAGGTGTAAGAGGCCGTGGAGATATATGTTTGAACGGGCCTCCAGCCAGACATTTCCAGGTCGGCGATAAAGTGATAATACTTGCCGAAGCTTGGGTTGATCCGGAAGAGGTCGAAAAGATAGAACCGGTTGTCGTTTTTGTCGATGATAAAAACAAGATAACCAATGTTGAAAAACATAAACTCATAAAGCCTTTTTCAAATGGAAGATAAGAAAACGTTCAAGCCGAATCCAGGCAAGAATCTGGAGATAGAAGTCGGAGGTTTTAAATATCTCCGTTTGCCGATAAAGACAGGTGTCATAAATGAAAAAGATAATCTCTTAGGGCTTTTGGAAAAATACTTAAAGCCGAATCTCACTCCGGGAGATATTATATTTGTTAGCGAAAAAGTAGTGGCCTTGACGCAGGGACAAATAATAAATTTGAATGATGTCAAAACTTCTAAATTAGCCAAGTTTTTGGCGCGCAAGGTGCACAACAATTATGGCACCAAAGATTTCCGCGGTTTCGGTCACGGTACCCCTATGGCTATGCAACTTTTCATAAAAGAAGCCGGCTATCCGCGTGTCCTCTTTGCGGCAGCTGTTTCAGCCGTCACGAGGCCTCTCGGGGTAAAGGGCCTTTTTTATTTCATATGTGGTAAGAGAGCTAAATCAATAGACTGCCCGATGTCTTTTCTTATCCAGCCCTACACCCATTATGCCAAGCTTCCTCCCATAAACCCCAAAGGTGTCGCGAAGGAGATAAAAGAAAAATTCGGCAATGAAGCCGTCATTATAGACGCTAACTACCGCGGAGCTTTTGCTCTCGGTATTTCTAGTAATAAAGTTAAAGAAAAATTCGCCCGAGAAGTTTTCCGGGACAACCCCCTCGGACAGTCAGACGAGCTTACTCCTTTTTGTATCGTCAGAGGTCCGATTTCTTGAGCGCGTCGGCTTGTTCCGGATCGTTTTTCTTCACGTATTCAAAAAGCAAGGCAGCGTGTTCTTTTTCTTCGTCGCGGTTATGTTCCAGAATTTTCTTCAGCTCCGGATCACCGGTTCCTTCTATTCTTTGTTCGTACCAGTTGATAGCCTCAAATTCTTCTATGAACGACTGTCTGGCTCTTTCCAAGTCTTTTGATTTATCCGACATTTTTTCCCAATTTTCTTCGTAGGTACCCATATCTATATTCTAATACAATTGAATGGTGGAATTAAGCTGAGAGTTTAAATAGTTATTCAGCCCGCTTAATATGTCATTCATAACGAAGATAGTAATAACTATTCCGGCTAAAGTGAGTATAATTGAAATCCAACCTATCCGTTTGGATTTTATGTCGTCTTGTTTCAGGTATTTGAAGGTCCACACGAGCCCGAGCGGCGGAAGAAGAAAGCTTACGAGATAAATCAAAACTTGTTTTGAAACAGAAGTGGAGGGTTTTTCTGTTTTTAATTTTTTCCCGCAGTGGGGGCAAAATTCAGCTCCCGGCGGCGCTTCCGTTCCGCAAAAAGGGCAGGAATTCAAAATGACATCCATTTTAAAAGTATAACACTTTAAATTTGCCGGTATTTTTGCTAAATTTAGAAGGCATTAATAAAACTTATGAGGACAAAAATAATAGCTACGCTTGGCCCGGCCTCAGAAGACAAGGAAACCATTTTCAAACTGGTTGAAAGCGGTCTCGATATAGCCAGAATGAATTTTTCCCATTGCACCGAGGAAGAATTTCTGTCGAGAAAAAAATTTCTCGGGCTGGCGGCCAAGAAATCCGGCCGTAAGATTGCCATCTTGCAGGATCTTCAGGGCCCCAGAATAAGAGTGGGAGAGATGCCTAAAGATGGTCTGAAGCTTAAAGAAGGAGATTTGGTGGTATTTTCAACCAGCCGTTCCGATAAAAGCGCCATCTTTGTCGACAATCCTTATTTGCATTTGGACATAAAAAAAGGGGAGCCGATATATCTTGCGAACGGCGATATGGAACTTATGACTTCCAGGGTTAAAGAAAATAGGATTTATGCCGAGGTCACGAGAGGCGGTATATTATATTCCAGAAAAGCGGTAAACGTTCCTGATACCAAGCTGTCTGTTTCCGGGTTGACTTACAAAGACAAGAAAGATCTTCAATTCGGACTTAAAAACGGCGTAGATTACGTGGCCATCTCATTTGTCCAATCGGCCAAGGATATGGAAACGGCCAGAAAGATTGTGGGTACGAAAGCCAGGATAATAGCCAAAATAGAAACAGCTCTGGCTTTAAAAAATATAGATTCAATAATACAATCTTCCGACGGCATCATGATAGCCAGAGGGGACTTGGGCATAGAAATTCCGGAGGAAAAGTTGCCTTTTATACAAAAAAATTTAATACGGCACGCCTCTTGGCATAATAAAGCTTCTATAACAGCCACCCAGATGCTGACTTCCATGATAAGTCACGATCATCCGACGCGAGCGGAAGTGTCGGATATCGCGAATGCAATCTGGGACGGTACGGACGCCGTAATGCTTTCCGACGAGACTGCTTCGGGTAAATATCCGGTTTTAGCTCTGAAAACCATGGTTAAAATAGTGAAGCAGGTCGAGAGTTTCGAAAATCAGCCTAACTATCTTTAAGAGCCGGGAGGTATGTCTAATGCTTCTTTTATAGCTTTAGTTTCGTGGGTCATCACCCACGGTTATCCGTTGTTTTTTGTGGCAGCGTTTTTGGAGGGGCCGCTTGTGACATCTGCCGCCGGAGTAGCTTCTTCCTTGGGATATTTCAATATAATTTTCATAATACTTCTCTCCATTGCCGCCGATTTGGTGGCTGATTTATTTTTCTTTATTTTGGGTTATTTCGGAGGGCGGCCGGTTGTCGAAAAATACGGCTATTTGATAGGCCTTACGAAAGATAGACTTGAAAAACTCGACGAAATTTTAATGAGGCATATGGGCAAGGCCGTGGTTTTTTTTAAACTTTCCCCATTGATACCGGTGCCCGGCATAATACTTGTCGGAACCTCAAGGCCGTCTTTAAAGAGGTTTGTGACCGTCGCTTTGTCGGTCACTATACCTAAATCCATATTTTTCGCGCTCCTCGGTTTCTATACTGGCAAGGCTTACAATTATTTGAGCGGTACCATAATTAGTGCGAGAAACGCCACTTTTATTTTAGGACTTCTCTTCATAGCCGTTTATTATCTTTATAAAAAGATTTCAAAAAGAATAGCCGGCAGATATTCGAAAGGAAGTTAAGCCGGTATTATAATAAACAAATGGATAAATTCGGAGCTCTGCCCTGCCAGGAGATGAAAAGAATGATGAAGGAGCGCAATATCTCTGGCGGCAAGGAAGAAAATGTTAATCCGGCTTCGTTGGATCTTTCTCTTTCGGAAGAAATATTGAGAGTGGAGGGAATATTTTTACCCCATCCAGGAGAAAAGATAGATTCCTTAATAAAGAATATACAGCACTCCAGGCATGATTTTTCTTATCCGCTGGAACAAAATGTCACTTATCTGGCGAAATTGAATGAAGAGCTGTCTCTGCCGGAAGGCGTGTTCGGATTTTGTAATCCTAAAAGTTCAACCGGCCGGGTGGATGTTCACGTGCGGGTTTTAGCCGACGGTGTTTCAAGATACGACGTGATTCCTCATGGTTACCAAGGTCCTTTGTGGCTCATCATAAATCCCAAATCATTTCCCATAAAAATATCCGTCGGAGAAAAACTTGCTCAACTCAGGCTTTTTAATCAAGACACCAGTCTTACCGAGGAAGAGCTTAAAGAAACAATGACGGAGAAGCCTTTGATTTTTGATTCCGACGGTCTTCCCATTGGTTATGAAAGGATAAAAATAAAAGATGGCGATGGGTCGATAATATTGCGTTTGGATTTAGAACAGGAAGTGGTGGGGTACGAATGTTTCGGATCCAACAAAGTTATGGACTTTTCCAAAAGGGGCTTTTATTCTCCCGATGAGTTTTTCAGAAAAATAAAAAAAGAAGGGGAGTGTATTTATTTGAAACGAGGCGGTTTTTATATCCTTTCGACAAGAGAGGCTGTTTCCGTCCCGCCGGATTTTGCCTGCGAAATGGCTCCGATGGACGCAAGGAGCGGCGAGTTCAGGTCGCACTATGCCGGGTTTATAGATCCGGGCTGGGGTTACGGCAAGGAGGGTGAGGTAAACGGAAGGCCTCTTACGCTCGAAGTGAGACCCTTTGAAGATATGGTGGTGAGGCATAAGCAGGCCATAGCCAAAATAAAATACGAAAGAATGTCTGAGATACCGGAAGTTCTTTACGATGTTGTTTCCACTTCAAATTACACATCTCAATCGAAGGCCAAGCTCTCCAAGCATTTTACGGAATAAAAAGGCTCGTTCTCTCGTATATAAATTAGGCGTATGAGAACGAAAAAAACAGGAGAACCAAAAATACCCACCATTATGGTGGTTTTCGGGGTGACCGGGGATTTGATGCAGAAGAAAATAACGCCGGCTCTTTTCAACTTGTTCAAAAACGATTCCTTGCCGGAAAGGTTCAAGGTCATAGGCTTTGCGAGAAGAGATTTGTCGGATAAGGATTTTAAAGAAAAGATTGCCGGCATGTTCGATAAGGTTGTCCCTGATTTTTTGTCGCTTTTCGGATATGAAAGGGGATTTTTTGAAAAGAAAAAAGATTATATAAAGCTTGCTTTAAGGCTTAAAGAAATAGATAAGAAGTGGGGAATGTGTTCCAATAAGCTTTTTTATTTAGCCGTTCCTCCGGAATTATATCCCGAGATACTGAAGAATCTTCATTCAACAGGATTAAGCCGACCCTGCGGAGGTCCGGAAGAAGGCTGGACGAGAGTTATAGTCGAAAAGCCATTCGGCAAAGATTTAAAAAGCGCCAAGTTCCTAGACGATCTTTTAAGAAAGCTTTTCCGTGAGGAACAAATATACCGTATTGATCATTATCTTGCCAAAGAAATGCTTCAAAATATACTGGCCTTCCGCTTTTATAACAACTTATTCGAATTCGTCTGGGGCAAAAAGCTGATAGAAAGCGTAAATATACGTCTTTTCGAATCAATAGGCGTCGAAGATCGAGGCGGTTTTTACGATGGAGTGGGCGCTTTGAGGGACGTCGGCCAGAACCACCTTCTTCAGATGTTGGCCTTGGTTACCATGGATAAACCACCTAGATTCACCCCGGAAGATATAAGAAGGGAAAGAGCCAAGATACTTTCCACTCTTCGTATTCCGTCCGATAGGGATATCAAAAAATATACAGCAAGAGGTCAATACGACGGTTACCGACTGATAAAAGGAGTGGCTTCCGATTCCAATACCGAAACATATTTTAAGGTGAGGGCTTTACTCAATCATCCGCGCTGGCGGGGTGTGCCCATTTTCATGGAATCCGGAAAAAATTTGGGGCGTTCGGTAAAGGAAATAGAAATAAATTTTCGCCACGAAACTACGTATAAGAACTCTTTAATTATAAGGATGGAGCCGCGGGAAACGATAACCATAGATTTCTGGTCCAAAAAACCCGGACGCAAGATGGATCTCCAGAAAAAAATATTTACCTTCAATTTAAGGAAACCGAATCGTATTCATCGTACGGAAGAATACGAAAAACTTCTTTCCGATTGCATATCCGACGATCAGACACTTTTCGTTTCCAGTAAGGAAATAGAAGCTATGTGGAGATTTATCGATCCGATAATTGCCGGCTGGGCAATGGGTCTTTCGCCCTTGAAACGTTATAAACCAGGCTCTCTTCACGTATCCTGAAACAATAATATGTTCTCAAACGTATTATTTTCAAACGATGAAAAAGATCATTTTATCCTCGGCTTTAATAGTGGCATTTTTTATTTACGTTATTCTTCAAAACTTTAGTGGATCTAAAAATGTAAAGATAACCCCTCCGGCTTCAGAGCCGGTTGCCGTCGCTGAATCATCAGGCAGATCCGGCGGTTCTGGTAACTCGAATCAGTCTGGCCAAAAGAACAGAAATATGATGATGAAAGGCATGACGGGGCTCTATAAAGATGGTTCTTATACCGGGAGTGTGGCCGACGCTTATTACGGCAATGTTCAGGTAAAAGCTGTGATTCAATCGGGTAAGATAACCGATGTCCAATTTTTGGAGTATCCTAGCGACAGAAGCACGTCCGTCTATATAAACGGTCAAGCCATGCCTTATTTAACGCAAGAAGCCATTCAGTCACAAAATTCCAACGTTGATATAGTATCGGGTGCGACCGAAACCAGTTTGGCTTTTCGTGAGTCCCTGGCTTCCGCCCTGACTCAGGCCCAATCATAATTATGAAAGAAACCCGGATATTGATGGGAATGCCCATAACTGTTGAAATTGTCGATTCTTCGGCTGACAATAAAACAATCGAAGAAATTTTTTCCTACTTTTCATATATCGACGAAAAATTCAGCACTTATAAAGAAGAAAGCGAAATTTCGAAAATAAACAGGGGAGAAATCAGTCAATCGGAGTGGAGCGATGATATGAAAACCGTTTTTGCTCTTTCTGAAAAAACTAAAAAAGAAACCAACGGCTATTTCGATATAATGACTCCCGGCGGTAATTATGATCCTTCTGGTTTGGTCAAGGGCTGGGCTATTTATAAGGCAGCTGAGATATTGGAAAGAAGGGGAATCGGTAATTTCTACATAAATGCGGGCGGAGACATACAAGTCAAGGGGAAAAACAGTTCCGGGAAATACTGGAAGGTGGGTATAAAAAACCCTTTCTCGCCCGGTGAAATAATAAAAATCGTGGAACTCAAAGATGAAGCCATAGCCACTTCCGGCACGTACGAGAGAGGAGAACATATTTATAATCCCTTATCTCCGGACGAATCGGTTAACGACGTAGTAAGCTTAAGCGTTGTGGCTTCAGACATATATGAGGCTGACAGATTCGCCACTGCCGCTTTTGCCATGGGCAGGCACGGAATAGATTTTATAGAAAAATTGCCCGGCCTTGAAGGTTATATGGTTGATAAAAACGGCTTGGCAACAATGACGAGCGGTTTTAAAAAATATGTGGAACAAGCTGATTAAGAAAATAGATTATCTTTTAAACGGTATAACTATGTACCGGCTCGTTTTGTATTATCTTATTTTTCTTGTCGGTATAGGGATTATATTTTCCGCTTTTAAGGTATTGCCCTACAATCCGTTTAACCTCGCGGTTTCCGTTATTTTCATAACGGCTGTTTGTTTTTTAACCAATATTTTATTTTCCAAGGTTTTCAAGGCTCAAACTAACGTCGAGTCCGTCTATATAACGGCGCTCATACTTTCACTCATCATAACGCCTTTTTCCGGACAGAATTTACTTTCTTATATTTCGATATCTTTTTGGGCTTCTGTTTGGGCTATGGCTTCCAAATATATTTTAGCCATTAATAAAAAACACATATTCAACCCGGCGGCTTTCGGAGTGGCTCTAACCGGTCTTTTGCTTGGTGAGTCAGCCACTTGGTGGATAGGCAATCCTTATATGATGCCTTTTGTCCTTTTAGGAGGGCTCATTATGACCAGAAAAATATTAAGATCTGATTTAGTCTGGGGTTTTGTTTCCGTTTCTCTTATAACCATAATGTCTTTCAGTTTTTCCGGCGGTTCGGGAATATTTACTGTCATCTGGAAAGCTCTGGCGGAATCGCCTCTTTTGTTTTTCGCTTTCGTGATGCTTACTGAGCCACTTACCACGCCGCCCAGCGAAAATTTAAGAATAGTTTACGGCGCTCTGACAGGCTTCCTTTTTGCTCCGCAAGTTCACTTGGGATCTTTCTACCTTACACCGGAACTGGCCCTTATAATCAGCAACGTCTTTTCTTACGCGGTAAGTTCCAAGAAAAAGTTGGTTTTGACTCTGGATGAGAAGACGAAAACCGGCCCCGATACTTATGATTTTATTTTTAAGCCGGGGGAGAAAATAAAATTTTCACCGGGGCAATATTTAGAATGGACGTTGGGACACAAAAAACCGGATTCAAGGGGAAACAGGCGCTATTTCACCATAGCTTCTTCTCCCACTGAAAAATCAATGAGAATAGGCGTCAAATTTTATCCCCGTTCCAGCACTTTCAAAAAGTCCCTCTTGGCAATGAAAGAAGGGGACGAAATAGTGGCTTCCGGGCTTTCTGGCGATTTTATCCTTCCGAAAAGCAAGAGAAAAAAAATGGTTTTCCTGGCCGGCGGCATAGGCATAACTCCGATGAGAAGCATGACTAAATATCTCTTGGATATAAATGAAAGAAGGGACATAATTATTTTTTATTCCAACAGGACTCCGGAGGAAATCATGTACGCGGATGTTTTTGAAGAATCCAGAAAAAAACTCGGGATTAAGACTTTTTATACATTGACCGGCGATATACCAGAAGATTGGGGAGGCGAGACGGGACGCATAGATGAAAAAATGATAAAAAGACTGGTTCCAGATTATCTTGAAAGATTCTTTTATGTTTCAGGAACAAACTCCATGGTTAAATCAATGAAAGAAATGCTGAAAGATATGGGCGTAAAAAAGAAGCAAGTTATAACTGATTTCTTTCCCGGATTTTAACTCCAAAAAAAAGCGGCTCGATATTATCGTGCCGCTTGTTTTTCAGGATTTCCTTTCCCTTTTTTGGAGAAGATGAGGACGAATATCACGAGTATCAATCCCGATGATATCCAAGCCGATTTTAAGGAGAAGTATTCCGCCAGAAACCCGCTTACAAGCAAGCCTATCATTCCTCCTAAATGGTGCGAAAGAGCTTCGAAAGAAAGCAGGGTTGCCCGTTCGTTGGAGGGGATATTATTGTTGAAATAGGTATCCTTGAGAGGGTTTATAAGTCCTCTCGCTGCTTCGTGGATAAGGAATACGGTTACAGCCGGAACTATGCTTTTAAGAAGTATGGTGGAGCATATTCCCAAACCGACTATTACTTCAGAAGTGACTATGATTGCCTTTTCGTTTTTGATTCTCCTGGAAATTTTAGGAGCCAAATACGATCCAAATATGATCGCTACCGATATGCCGGAGAAGATAAAACCCAAGGAACTCTTGTCATTTAAAAAATGCATGAAGAAAGGTTGCCACTGCATGTTGGGAGCTTGCACCGCAAAATATTGCACAATCCCTATAGTGAGCAAGAATCTTACGGAATTATTCTCTTGGCTGTACTTAAGGCTGGAATTTACGATTTTCCGCATGTTTTGAACGCCTTTTTTAAATGATGTTCTGTGCCTTTTCACTTTTTCTTCCTTCATGAAAATAGCGGCAGAAGATCCGGCTATGAAAGCGATCAACCCCCCAAGTATCCAGGGGAGAGACATGTTTAAGTCCGATGCAAAAGCGCCCAGAATAGCCGCAATTATGGCCGAAGCACTTTTGATTTGTTGTTCCTTGGAAAATATGCGTTCCATGGGACCCTGGTAGCCGAGGTTTTCCAGTCTGTCCACGAGCCAAGCCTGGAAAGCTCCACTTGAGAAAGTTGACCCTAAAGCGGCGGTAGCCTCTGCTATGGCGAAAAACCAAAAGGAATTGGCGGCCGAATAAATGAACATTCCAGCGGAAGTAATAAAGCAGGAGAGAACAAACGAAAGTTTTCTTCCAAATACATCGGCGAAAGCTCCCGTGGGTATCTCTGAAATGAAGAGAGTGGTAAAGAACACGAAATTGACCAGATTGACCTCAAAAAGATTCAATCCTTTGGTCAAAAGGAAGGTTACGTAAGTGGCTGATATGAGAGCCGTACCGAAAGAAGAAATGAATCTCAAAGCCAAATACTGGACGACGATGTTTCTGAAAGTTTTTTCCATTTTGTCACCTCATTTTATTTAGTTGTTAATGATCTTTAGATAAAACGAGAACGCCTCGGTTTATCTAACCGAGGCGTTCTTTAATTTCTTTTATTATCCGTGGTTAAGTCCTCATAGTTGAATAAAAACCGCCTTGGTTAAACAAACCGTAAGCTCCAGCATAGACGCCGGAAAAATTCCAGGCGCCAAGCTGGGTAATGGGATTCCCGGTATTCATATGGCAGTTGTTTTTCAACATTGTCTTTTTATTGTTTTACTTTTTAGTATTTATGTCAAGTCCAATGACGTTCTTTTGTGTTTTAGGTTTTTATTATTTAAAATTTTAGGTGAGTATGCCAAGCAAACCTTCGCGTTTTTATAAACTCATATACATTTTCGAGGAATCGTTCCCTCGAAGAGGAGCTAAGGTGCTCGATAAACTGATATTCATCCTGGCCGGCAACCGCTTGGTTTATTGGCTAGTCGTTACGATTAACGCCAGCCGCCTAAAAAGAAAAAAACACCTTGAAAGATTTTGCGTTTTAGTTGATGTGAACATAGGCGATGCTGTTATAGCGGAGGGTGTTGCGGAATCAATAAAAAGAATATTCCCGGAATCGAAAATAGATTATGTGGTGAAAAAATCGGCGGGCGGTATAGTGCCCGAGGGCGGGTCAATATCCAAAGTTTATGCTGTCTATACAAATGCGCCTTTTCCAAGCAAAAGCGACGTCGAAGCCGTTAATAAGATACTTTCGGGCGGCAAATACGACGTGGTTTTTAATTTTTGTCCATTTATTAAAAAGCAAGAACTTTCTTTACCTGAAAGAACTGTTGTTATAGGATACTTCGGATTAGCCTCATCGGTCGTTATGGCCGAAAAAAATAGTAAATCAGTGAGCCACATAGCTTATCAAATGAGCAAATTTGTGTTTGATTTGTTTTCGGGAAAACCATCCTTTTTTGAATTCAAGGGGCCGACTGTCTCCATTTCAGACGAAAGTATCGAAGAAGCCAGGAGATTTTTAGATCACTCTGGCTTGGATACCGGAAAACAGATCGTTTTCTTGAATCCCGAGACTTCATCCAGGTTTACCACAATCCCTTTCGAGATGCAGCTTTCTATTGTAAAAGGCATCGTCGCGCTCGATTGCAATCTGATTATTTCTTCAAGCCACACGAGAGACAATATTCAAGAAAGACTTTTCGAATCGTTGCCGGAAAATTACAAGAAAAGAGTAAAAATAGTCCCGAGCGGCATGTCTCTTTCGGCTTACTCGGCTCTTATAGATTATTCAGATGTTTTCATAACCGGCGACACCGGTCCGTTGCATATTGCATCTGCAATGAAAATCTCCAAATCCGGCAGTTTTAATTTTAGAAATAAAACATCTGTTTTTTCTGTCTTCGGGGCGACGCCGGGGAGAATTTACGGTTATGCCTCGGAAACCCCTGGTTTTATATCGGCCAATCAAAATGCAAGTTCCAGGGTTTATGAATCGGGAAGCCATCTTAAAAGTATGGTTAACATAAACAAGGGTAAAATATTCTGTGAAGATGAACGAAAGTTTTTTGAGGGACTCGACGTATTAAAATTAGTCGAAGATGTGAAAATGCGCCTCTTGACAAAAGATTAATAGGTAGTATTATTTATTTAAACATGAAAATTATTTCAATGAAAAACGTTTGGCATCACATTGGTTTTCTCTTGTGAGAGGACTGATTTGATGCGTTTTGATATGAAATTAGACCTCTCCCAAGAGGTTTTTTGTTTTCTTGGGAGAATTAGCAATTTTACAAAACCAAATAAGAAAGGAAGCAGTTATGAAAAGCTTCAAAAATGGAAGAGATTATCTCTTAAGTTATTTCACCCACGATCTCGGTGATTATCCAACCGGTTCATCGGTTGGGGTGGAAGTCGAGACACAGTTTGTTTACGAGGACGGCCGTCCGATATCCGTTGAAACGTCCCAAGCGATATTGCGCGATTTGCTCTACTCGAATTCCGATCCGACACCTTGGAAAATTGAAACAAGTAAAAATTCTTTGGTGACAGAAATAAAAGATTCCGAAAACGGCACCAGGATTCTTTACGAGTTGGGTCGTCATAATATCGAGATAAGCTTCAGTCCGTTCAGTGCTTATTTTTTGAATAACACTGAAAATGGACGGCTGATGAATCCGGTACGTTTTCAACTGAATTATCTCTATGCTTCGGCGGCTAAATTCGGGGCTCACCCTCTGAAACAGCCGATACTCGAAACGGAAGAGGATTTGCTCGTCATGCCCGATGAGCGTGATGCTACCTGGCTTAAGCTTGACGGGCGCGGTCCGTTGAATCTTTTGGCAAGGACGAGCTCCGTTCAATTCACTATCGACGTTACTCCTGGTGATTCGTGGAAATTAATTAATTTCCTGACCAGAGAGATGCCGCTTTTTCTCTCTGATTATCCTCAGGACGCTTTATGGAAGAGATATATAAAAGAGTCCCCGGCCGGTTATGAGGAAAACCGCTACGGCAATCCTGGAGTGACCTTCGAAAGTTTAGCTCATTATTCGGAAGTGCTCTCGGGTTTCAAGGTGGTTTCCGGAACAAGACTGGTTGCCGGATCGGAAGCTCACGATTTCAATATTCCTCTTTTTATACGTTCTGTATGGTGGCATTTCAGGCTCAAGCGTTACGGAAGAAAGCTTTGTCTCGAAATCAGGCCCTTCGCCAGACGTCTTGATGGAGAAATTCCGAATCAATGGAATAGGCTTCTTTCTCTGATCCAAAAGTTCGAAGCTGAAAAGAAATAAAGCGGTTACAATCTCGGGAGAAAAATTCTTTCTCCCGAGAGATTATTTGGTTTGGTAAAGTTGAAGGTACGATAAAAGGTACTTATCTTGATAAAAATATGAATTGCAAAAAAATTTTGTTTTTGGATATATTGACCGGCGACGACGCTCTTCGAGAATCAATCGAGCGGGCGGTTTACGGCGGCAAGACTTACGGCGAACAAATGAGAGAAATGGCGGACCTTGCTCCTTCAGAATTTATCTCATTGGATGCTTCGAAAGGCGATCTTCCTGATCCGGGAGATTTCAGGGCGGTTATAATCGGCGGCTCGGTCGAGGATCCGATTGAGGGTTTGGAGAAAGGATGGATGTTTCCGGTTTATGAATTTATAAAGCGTATTTTTGAGAAAGACACCCCGACACTCGGTATTTGCGGAGGACTCCAGTTCACTGTAAGGGCTCTTGGCGGAGAAGTCGTCAAAAATCCTGAAGGCAGGGAATTCGGCACCTTGAAAGTAAGTTTGACGGAAGAAGGAAAGCGCGATTTTCTTTTTGAAGGATTGGAGAAAGATTTAATTTTATCGGAAAGCCACAAGTGCATAGCCTACGCCTTAAAAGACGGCTGGACACTTTTGGCCGGATCCCGGAAAACGCCCATTGAAGCCATAGGCATCGGGAATAATATAAGGCTTACTCAATTCCACCCGGAGATGAATCTGGAAGTCGTGAGACGCTTGGCGGATTCAAGGAGAAAAGTATTTGCCGAAGAAGGGTTTGTGTTATCTCCATTCGCCGATACCGAAGAAGTCGGGCGAAAAATCTTGTCGAATTTCTTAAGAAGATTTCCAGGTTGAAATATGTCCATAAAATATACTATTAAATCTTGGCGCATTTTCTTTGAACCTCCTTCGAGGAAGGCGCTTTTGTGATTTTTTCGATTGTGCAGTCAAAAGCCTCTTCCTCGGAAGAGGCTTTTCTCTTCCGGTACATTAAAAACAAAATAAAGGAAAATATTATGAAAACCCCTGATTTGAAAGAGTTTCTCTCCAAGTTTAAGTTTGAAGAGAAATTCAAAGGTTGTTTTGGAGTCGAACGCGAGAGATTTCTCATCGACGGACAAAAAAAGCTTTCTCCCAGAGCGGAGGAATTTCTAAAGCTCATAAGGGACGATGCTTGGACCTACGAACTGTCAGCTTGCCAGGTGGAAGACAGGACATGCCCTTCTCGCGACTTGCGCGATATATTTCAAAACCTGG
>JAKAHT010000007.1:11884-29056 GCA_021814805.1 bacterium | reverse complement strand
CTTCTATTCTTATAGGATGAGCGGCCAAAGACAAAGCCAAGTCCTGGTTTAAGGAAGTTATTCTGGAAAGCTTTATTCCTTCGGCCGGTTTTAGGGTATATCTTGTGACGGTCGGTCCCACGTTTATCTCGCCCATTTCTACCGGTATGCCGAAACTTTCGAGAGTTCTTTTTATGACGTTCGCGTTGGCCCGCAAGTCTCCGATGGTCGGTTTGTCTATTTGAGAGGCTAATAAGTTTAGTGGCGGAGCAACATAATTTTTGAACTGCTTCACCGAGGAAGTTTTTAGTTCCGGTATTTTTTCTTCGTGAGTTTTTATTTCAAGTTCTTTTTCTTTTTGTTTTTTAGGTTCTGTCTTTTGAGCGGCGGCTTTTGTAATTTCCGGTTCTTCGGGTGCGACTATGGTCACTTCCTCTTCTGTCTCCTCTTCCATTTTCACACGTTTTTTCATCTCGGGTAATCTTAAGGGCTTATTCATGATCATGAGAAAAGAAATTGCCATGAGAGTCAGGGTTATCACTATGCCGCCCGGTACGCTGAACGGAGTTTTTATGGCGCCGGTTATCTCTCCGATGATACCCCCATTACCGGGGCTCACTATGTCGATGAAACCGAGGGCGGCTATTATGAAGATGAATCCGCCGGCGACAGAGACTCCGAGAAATTCTTTTTTTTCTCTGGAAATCAAAGTGAGAGATATGAGAAGTGTTATTGCCGGCAGAAGGTAATAACCCAATCCGAAGAGTACGGTAAAAAATTTAAATATGCCGTCGCCCCATGGTCCGGCGAAACCGAGGGCCGCCAAAAGAAAGATGACGGTGAGAGCTATGAAAGCAATGCCCCAGATGCTTTGTTTGGTTTCCGGATGGAGAGGAGATGATTTAACATATTCACTTCTTCC
Source organism: bacterium (assembly GCA_021814805.1). Taxonomy (GTDB): domain Bacteria; phylum Patescibacteriota; class Minisyncoccia; order UBA6257; family GWB1-50-10; genus JAKAHT01. The sequence continues at coordinate 28,155 of JAKAHT010000007.1, read as the reverse complement.
CTCTTCGGAATTTTTTGTTTGTTTTTTGATGTTATTTTTTTTGGATTTCTTAGTCATTCTTTATTAATTAAAGCTGAAAACATCTTTTTATTCAATTGATATTGACAATTAGTTGAAAATATTTTATTCTATAAAACGAAAGTTTAGAACAAAAACAAATTCATAGGAGAAGTAATGGAAGCTGTAATAGCCATCTTGTATGTCATAAGTCTCGTGACTTCCCTCGGTGGGACGTATGAAATCGGTCTTTATGGGGCCGACGAAAAAGCGAATTGGAAGAGAAATCATTTTTTTACCAGCATAGGACTCGTCTCATATACTGTGAACATGGTACTCGTCCTTTGGTACTCTTCCCTCATTATTAAGTCCCCCATTCCGATCCATGCCTTGGTGATCCTGAGTCTTGTGGGTGTATTTATATTATGGGGATACGTTTACACCAGGGTTCGGATGGAAACAAAAAAGCCCGCTATGGCACCAAGATTTTGAATCAATATGGGGATGCATTTGCATCCCCTAACGCTTTTTGTTTAAAAAGTAAAAAAACAAGATATTTTTAATAAACTAAGAAAACTCAAAAAACCCAGTAACTCAAAAAACCCGATAATGCGATGAAACCTACATTTCTCTAAAAAAGTGTAAAACATTAAAAATGTTTAACAGGCTGATAATGCGATGAAACCTACACTTTCAATTTTTTGATTAAAAAAATGTTTCACGTGAAACATTTTATTTTTGACTAAAAATCCCCAAAATTTACATTTTGGGGATTTTTATTCCATTTTTTATCAGGAATTTATATATTATCTCCGGACCCACTAAGCATCCGAAAAGAAGATTTTTCTCATATATGAATGTGCTTTGAGCTATTCCTACCAAATATCCTTTTTCATCGAATATGCCTGTGCCGGAAGCGCCGTCAAATATTGGCTTATCCAAAAATACATTCTTTTTATTATATCCCGATACGCGGCCGGATATAAGAAAGAAGAGATATTCATCGGAATAAAATGCCGGCTGAATCCAGTAAACTCTTTCGAATATAGGATCTTTAATAAATTTTATGTCAGTTTTATTGGTTAGCTCGGATGATTTGAGAAGTGCTAAATCATTTATAGTATCCGCATCGATAATTTTTACCGAAGAATCTGTTTTTGATGCATTTTCGAATTCTTCAGTCAGATATATCTTTTTATCGAATCTCCCTAAGCTATCCCTTATAACGTGACTGCAGGACAGAAAATATCCTCCCCCCAGATTTATTGAAGAACCGGCGCCATCTCTTGTAACCACGGTGGCATAAAATGTCTCCGGAAGAGGTTTGCGATTTTCGCTTGAGAAGAAAGAGGAGGAACATCCCAATAAAAAAGCTGAAAACAATATGGCTGTCAGAAAAACAATCTTCATTTCGCACCTACCTTTCGCTAATATGATTTTTATTTTTATAAACTTTCGTCACTTTATTACCGAGTCTTTTTAATGTCAATATTTAAGATGTATAGTTTACCTATGGTGACATCAAGGTCTGAGTTGGGAGTATTAGGTGAAGACTTCGCGTCGGAGTATTTAAAAAAATTGGGCTGGGACATCATCGAAAGAAATCACAGGGAGAAATGGGGAGAGCTAGATATCATTGCAATGTCCAATGAAGGCGTCCTTGTCTTTGTTGAAGTGAAAACAATGAGAGGGGACGGTAAGGGGATCTTGGCTCCCGAGGATCAGATGACAAAAAGCAAGTTTAAAAAATTCTCCCGAGCGGCTTCAATGTATGCCGAGATGAATGAAAGTCTTGTCAAAGACGAGAAAGGTTGGAGAATGGACGTTATTGCTCTTAATCAAAAAAATGACGGATTCGATTTAAGGCACTATGAAAATGTTTAATCTATTGACATATATATAATATTGTGTTTTTATATAAAACCTTGCTTTTTTGATGCGTTCATTGTACTCTTAAAAACATAAAGGCCGCTCATTCGAGTGGCTGTCGTTTTTAAAGGTCATTTGAGTTTGAGTATTAGATAATTGGAAATTAAAATTTTTAACACTTTATGGATTTAAAACAATTAGTGAGTGCGGTGGAACAAATATCAGCCGAGAAGGGAATTTCTTCCGAAAAGGTTTTAGGAGCCATTGAGTCGGCAATTGCCGCCGCTTATAAAAAAGAATACAGAAAGAAATCCGAAATAATACGGGCCAAGTTCAATTTGAAAACGGGGGATTTGCAGTTTTTCCAGGTGAAAACAGTAGTGGATCCTTCGGAAGTCTCTCTTGAAGAAGATTTGGAGGAAACGCCCGAAAGAAATGAAGAGGAAGAAACTTTACCGAGATTCAATTCCGACAGGCAGATATTCGTAGCCGAAGCGAAAAAAATTTCTCCTGACGTTTCAGTCGGAGAAGAAATGGAATTCCCTCTGGAGGGCCGGAGCGATTTCGGGAGAATAGCCGCCCAGACGGCCAAGCAAGTTGTCCTTCAATCAATTCGCGAAGCTGAACGCTCCTCCATAAAAGAAGAGTTTATAAATAAGGAAGGTGAAATAATGAGCGGACAGATCCAAAGATTCGAGAGGGGAAATGTTTATGTTAATTTAGGGCGGGCGATGGGAATCATGTATCCGAACGAAAGCATCCCCGGAGAGCATTACCGGGTTGGCGACCGAATGAGATTTTATGTTTTGGCTGTTCAGGATGACATGAGGCGGCCGGGTATAGTTCTTTCTCGATCTCATCCCAACTTCATTTTAAAGCTGTTTGAATTGGAAGTGCCGGAAATAGCCGACGGTACTGTTTCAATAAAAAACATAGCGAGAGAAGCCGGTTCCAGGACAAAAGTGGCGGTAGCCTCGAGCGAAGAAGGAATAGATCCTGTAGGAGCGGCCGTAGGACAAAGGGGTACGAGAGTAATGGCGGTCACGAACGAACTCGGCAACGAGAAAGTGGATGTTGTTGAATGGTCGGATGATCCGGCAAAGTTTATACCGAGCTCTCTTTCTCCGGCTAAAGTGAAGTCCATAGAAATAATGCCAAGAAGGGAAGCTAAAGTTTTAGTTCCCGAAGACCAGTTGAGTTTGGCCATAGGCAAAGGTGGCCAAAACGTGAGGTTGGCGGCCAAACTTACCGGCTGGAAAATAGATGTCCGCTCGCAATCCAATCCTGAGGAGGTGCAGGAGGGCGGCATTGCCGCGGCCGAAGCGAAAGATGTCCCTTCCGACGACGGAGACGATTACGAAGAAGTAAATAAAGTCGATTAAAATAAAAAATATTTAATACGAGTAATATGAATTACTTAATTTTTGGTCCAATAGTTTTGGCGGTTCTTTATACCGCTTATTTGTCCTTGTGGCTCAAGCGTCAGGATGCCGGGTCGGACAAAATGAAGGAAATATCGAAAGCTATTCAAGAGGGTTCTTCGGCTTTTCTAAGCCGGCAGTATAAAACGGTCGGCATAGTGGCCTTGATACTTTTCATCGTGATATATTTCGGTCTCGGCTCGCTTACAGCTGTGGGATTTTTGGTCGGAGCCGTCGCCTCCGCCTTAGCCGGCTTTTTGGGAATGAGCGTAGCTGTTCGTTCTAATTCCAAGACGGCCAAGGCAGCCGAAGGAGGTCTTAAAAAAGCTCTTTCGTTGGGTTTTAAGGCCGGTTCGGTTACTGGATTTTTGGTTGTTGCTTTAGGTTTACTTTCCGTCTCGGGATTCTTCTTTTTGACGCATGATATAAAAAGTTTGATAGGTTTGGGTTTTGGTGCCAGCTTAATATCGGTTTTTGCAAGACTCGGAGGAGGAATATTCACCAAGGCAGCCGACGTGGGTACCGACTTAGTCGGCAAAGTGGAAGCCGGTATTCCGGAAGATGATCCGAGAAATCCCGGCGTCATAGCCGACAACGTGGGTGATAATGTCGGCGACTGCGCTGGTATGGCCGCCGATCTTTTCGAAACTTACGCCGTGACACTCACCGCCTCCATTCTTATAGGAAGCGCTCTCGCTTTGACAGGGGTGCAACTTATATTCCCTCTTATTTTGGGAGGTTTGGCCATAGTCGCTTCTATAATAGGAAGCTTGTTCGTCAAAGTAGGAAAAAACGAATCTATAATGGGAGCCCTTTACAAGGGGCTTATGGCGGCTCTTGTTTCTGCGGCGATTCTTTTTTATGCCGCTGCAAAGTTTTTCTTGACCGAAAACTCTTTCAACGTCTTTTTAGCGAGCTTGGTCGGCCTTGCGGTCACCGCTCTTATGGTCATCATAACTGACTACTATACTTCCAAAAAATATCGCCCGGTTAAAACTATCGCCGATGCTTCGAAATCCGGCCACGGCACGAATATAATCATGGGTCTTTCGGTGGGTATGGAATCAACTTTCCTTCCGATAATCGTTATAGTGGCCGGTATAGTCACATCCTATCTTTTAGCCGGAATCTACGGAGTGGCGATTGCCGCAGTATCAATGCTTTCGGTTGCCGGCATAATAGTCTCCATAGACTCATTTGGTCCCATAACCGACAATGCCGGTGGTATAGCCGAAATGAGCGGTGCGCCAGAGGAAGTCAGGAAAATAACCGACGCCTTGGATGCTGTCGGCAATACCACGAAAGCCGTAACCAAAGGTTATGCCATTGCTTCGGCCGGACTCGCATCTCTTGCTCTTTTCAGCGCTTACACCGATGCCGTGTCCAAAATGACTCAGTCAGCCGCTTTTGATATTCAAAACCCTTATGTTTTAATCGGACTGCTCTTGGGAGCGGCCGTGCCCAACCTTTTTGGGGCTATGGCCATGAAGTCTGTTGGTCGGGCTGCAAGCTCGATAGTTGAAGAAATAAGAAGACAATTCAGAGAGATAAAAGGGATTTTGGAAGGCAGCGCCAAGCCGGATTATAAAAAAGCTGTCGATATAGTGACTAAGGCGGCCTTGAAAGAGATGATTGTTCCGGCTCTCCTGCCGATAATTTCCGTTTTGCTCGTCGGATTTATTTTAGGCAAAGAAGCTCTGGGTGGATTTTTGATGGGTACGATAATCTCCGGCCTCTTCATAGCCATATCAATGACTTCAGGAGGCGCGGCTTGGGATAACGCCAAGAAATATATAGAAGCCGGTAACCACGGCGGCAAAGGTTCCGAAGCTCACAAAGCGGCCGTAACCGGAGACACCGTCGGTGATCCTTATAAGGATACGGCCGGCCCCGCCATTAATCCGCTCATAAAAGTTATAAACATAGTGGCTTTGCTTATAGTTTCTTTTCTTTAAATCCATCCGGCGGGCGGGGGATTTATTGCCTATGACTGGGCCAAATCCTTTTTAAGAATTTAAGTCCCAGCTTGTTCCAAGGTTTCCTGAGTAAAGTTTTGTAAAGTCTCATCCTTCTCTTCTCATAGGCGGAGAAGGATTTTTTGTCGGTCCATTGGGGTTGTCTGAAAACTTCAGGATCGTAAACTTCTTTTGTTTTTACGCCGTCCAGATAAAATTTGTCTTTATCTGAGTAAGCTTCTATGGCCGCTTTGAAAGCGAGCTTCGTCCGGTCAAAATGTTCCGGATGGTCCACTACGACTATTTTGGCTTTCCGGCCGTCGGATAATTTTTTGGCGTAAAGAATCCCTTCTATGGCGTTATTGTGAGTGCGGTAAGATTTTTTTTCCGTGTGTCCCAAAAGTCCATATCTTTCATTGAAATACTTAGACATAGCCTCCGCCTCCGTTATCGAATTCACTTTATAGCCTCCGGAAAACACCACATGCCTTTCTCCTTCCATTATCCTATAAACTTCGAAGACGCTATCAGCCACCTCCCGGCTCACGGCGGAAAGAGAGCCGTCGGGGCGTAAACCGTTACCTATGCCGATGATTATGACCGGAATGTTATTATCTTGAGGCATATGTCTTATTGGAATAATGATGGATTTTAGGGAGGAATCTGTCAATTGATTTGAGAAAAATTTTATTTATGACGATAATCAAATTAATGGAACTGAAAGATAAAAAAGTTTTGATAATGGGATTGGGAACACTGGGCGGGGGATTATCGTCAGTTAAATGGTTTTTGAACCACGGAGCTGAAGTTACAGTGACCGATTTGAAGACCGAAAAAGATCTCGAGAAATCCCTGAAAAAACTCGGCCCTCTTTCCAGAAAGATAAAGTTCGTTTTGGGCCGCCACGACGATGAAGATTTCAAAAGAAACGACATAGTAGTCATAAATCCAGCCGTACCCAAAGAAAGTCCTTTTATCTTTTTGGCTAAAAAAAATAAAAAAATCTTGGTAAACGACGCGCGGATATTTTTTGATACGGTGAAAAACCGTACGGTGGCTGTAACCGGCACGAGAGGTAAGACCACTACCGTCAATTGGATTGCTCACTTTTTAAGCGCTAAGGGAAATAAAGTCACGGCCGCGGGCAATTCTTCTTCTTTGGCTCTTCTGGATCTTTTGAGCGGAACAAAAAACAGAAAAGGTCCGCTGGTTTTGGAACTTTCTTCCTGGCAGCTGGAGCTTTTACCCGGAGCCAAACGCTCTCCGGATGTAGCGGTCATAACCAATCTTTATCCGGATCATTTAAACAGATACGAGAGCATGAAAGATTATGCTTTGGCCAAGGCTAATATATTCAAGAACCAAAAAAGAAACCAGAAGCTTATTTTAAATAAAGACAACGACTGGACAAGTTTCTTCTTGAAATTGAAACCCAAATCGAAGATTTATTTTTTTTCCAAGAAGCCGCTTGGGCGCGGCGAAAACGGTTTATTTTTGAAGGATGGATTATTTTACTTGAGAGAAGGGGATAAACAAAAAGAAGTTCTCTCAAAAAATGAAGTCGAAGCAGTGATTAAAAGAGGCGAACATAATGTGTCTAATTTTCTAGCCGCTTCCCTGGCTTCGTATTTGGCGGGTGTTTCGTTTTCGGATATTAAAAAATCAATTAAAAATCTACCCGACGTCAAATATCGGGAAGAAGTTGTTTTGAAAAGGAAAAACATGCTTTTTGTGAATGATTCCGCAGCCACTTCGCCCGATGCTGTTTTGGCTGCCATTCTCCGATTTAAAAACGAAGGTCGGGTGATTCTCATAACGGGCGGCACGGATAAAAATCTCAATTTCGAACCGATGGCTCGAAAAATGAAAAAAATATTGGGTCCGGAAGACGTTTTTTTTCTCGAGGGCAGTGCCACTAAAAATCTTTTTAGGGAACTTAAAAAATTGAATTACTTCGGCAAAAGTAAGCCTCAGTTGTTTGAAAATTTGGGAGATATTTTAAAGGCGATACGAAGCGCCGAATACGAAGCAAGTGCCGGAAAGAAAATAGTACTTTTTTCCCCGGGTGCAGCCAGTTTCGAAAAATTCAAAAATGAATTTGATAGGGGAGAAAAATTCGATAAATTAATCCGCCTTAACTTTTAATTTCTTGGCTTTAACTCTATTCAATTTGGGCATTTTTACCGTCAGAATGCCGTTTTTAAGGGAAGCTACTGAATCGTCCGGATCAACTTCTTGGGGCAGTATTATCGAGCGCGAAAAAGATCCCCAAAAAAGCTCCTGATAAAAATAATTCTTCTCTTCTATTTTTTCGGATTTCTTTCTTTCGCCTTTTATAGTTACCGATTCGGTTGTTATGTTCACTTCAATATTATCATCATCCACTCCGGCCACGGTCGATTGCACCACGATATAATCCCCGTCGTCGTAAACGTCAACAGTCAAGGTTCCCTCTTCTTCGTCGTTGGTTTTGGTCTTAGATTCCTTTATCGGAATGTCATCTTCTATTTTTATTGGTACCGGTTCGCTTTTCACTTTGGCGAGCTCGACAAAAACGTCGTTTTTATTTTTCTCTTCATCCATAACTTAATTATATACCAAACCGGCTATTTCTTCAGCCTTTCGAAGTCGGCCAATACCCAGAAGGCGATGGCTACCAAAAAGAATGTCGGATAAAATATGTCGCTCGACTGGAATTTAACGACGGAAAAGTTGAATATCGAGTGCACGGCTATGGCGAGCAAAAACCCCAAGAGAAACAAACTCTTCTTATTTTTAAAATGATCCAGGGCCCAGTAATAACCTACTATGCCGGAAGCGAGGGCATGGAGAAGCGTGGCGCCTATAAATCTCAAGGCTACGGAATTCAGGGTATCCAGAATGTTTGTGAGGTTTATGAAATCAAGGCTGTTTTTCACCACAAAAAAGTTTTCCACGGTCGCGAATCCCAAAGCCGCCACTATCATGTAGATCATGGCGTCGATTGGTTCGTCGAAGTATTTGCTTCTGTTATTCGGGAGATAGGCGGCGAAAAATTTGAAGATCTCTTCTATTATCGAGACACCCAGCACGAATATGATCATGCTGTGAAGTGGTGATACGATTATTTTTTGCAGAGACAATTCCAAAAAGAGCACCGGAATGCTTGAGAGCATGCCGGTTACGAAGGTCAAAACCAACATCTTCCTCGGCTCTTTATTGGGGTCCTCCTTCAAAAAGAAGAGAAGCCAGACTATTGCCGGGAGAGCCGCGAGTAGAATTATGACAAGTAAATTTATTATGAAATTCACCATTCCGATACCATAAGTATTTCTCCTTCCTTATCGATGTTTTGATAAATAGCTTCAGTTACAAAAGGCAGGAAAGGATGGATAATTTTCAATGATTCCAAAAGCACAGCATTCAATATTTTCAGGGTGGACTCTTTGTTTTTTTCGTCGGTTAGTTGTTTCTTGGACTCCTCGAGATATTTGTCGCAAAAATCATGCCAAAAGAAATCATAGAGACCTTGGAGAGCTTTGGCGAATTCGAATTGTTCTATCAATGTCTCCGTTTGTTTTTTTATTTTGGTGAGTTTGCCGATAATTTCTTCATCGGCCGCCGTTTCCGGGATCAATTTTGAACTCTTGTTTTCCGATTTCGGATTGCCGATTTGTTCCAGAACAAACCGGCTGGCATTCCAGATTTTGTTGGAAAATTTTCTTCCCGCCATAACCGCCGCCTCGTCCCAGCGGATATCCTGGCCGTTGGCCTGCCAGATGACGGCGAACCTCGTCGCATCGGCTCCGTATTGATTTATGTAATTCAACGGGTCTATGCCGGTGCCCAGACTCTTTGACATTCTTTTGCCGTCTTTCGTGAGTATGGTTCCGTGAATAAAAACGTCTTTGAACGGTACCTCGCCCATGAATTCGATGCCGGAAAATATCATGCGGGTATCCCAAAGATTAAGTATTTCTCGGGCGTTTGAGACGAAGTTCCCGGGATAATATTTCTTTTTGTCGTCGTCCGAAAGTCCGGCGAAAGGCCAAAGAGCCGAAGAAAACCAAGTGTCCAAAACATCAGTGGACTGAATCATTTCGCAGTGTTTGCAGAAGGGACAAGTTTTAGGCTTCTCGGCAGATACGATGAACTTTGAACTTTGAATTTCGAATTTTGAATTAATATCTGAAGCCTTGGATTCTTTAACTCCGATCGACATTTGAGATTCTTCATTAGAAACTTCTTCCTGTTTACAGAAGTAAACGGGAAGTTGATGTCCCCACCAAAGCTGCCTTGAAATGGTCCAATCGCGGATATTCAAAAGCCAGTCAAGATAAACTTTTTGGAAGTTTTTCGGCTGTATCTTCGTTTCCTTTGATTTAACAGCCTTCAAAGCTTTTTCGGCGAGCTTGTCCATTTTTAAAAACCACTGGGTCGAAGGGATCGGTTCTATGACGTGTCCGCATCTTTCGCAGGTTGAAACATTGTGCATGTACGGTTCTTCTTTTTCCAAGAAGCCGAAATCTTTTAATTTTTGAACTATTAAGATGCGGGCCTCGTCAGTTTTCATACCGGCGTATTCTCCGGCCTTGGCGTTCATTTTCCCGCGTTCATCGATTACCGAGATAGTTTCCAATTTATGTCTCTGGCCTATTTCAAAATCCGTAATATCGTGAGCCGGCGTGACTTTAAGTGCGCCGGTGCCGAAATTCAAATCTATTTTAAGGTCGGCCACTATTGGAATTTCCCGGTCTGAGAGAGGAAGTCTGATTTTTTTGCCGACGATGGACGAATATCTTTTATCCTTCGGATTCACGGCGACAGCCGTGTCTCCGAGCATGGTTTCCGGTCTCGTTGTGGCCACCGTGACCGAGCCTGAACCGTCCGAAAGAGGGTATTTTATATACCACAGAAAGCTTTTCTCTTCCTTATGTTCCAGTTCCAATTCCGAAAGGCTTGTCCCGCAGCGCGGACACCAATTCACCGTTCTAAAACCGCGATAAATCCATCCTTTTTCGTAATAATGCACAAAAGCAGAAATAACATCCCTTGCGTAAGATTTGTCGAGAGTGAATCTCGAGCGGGACCAGTCGGCTGACACGCCAAGTTTCTTTAGTTGCTCTGTTATTATGCCGCCATATTCTTCCTTCCATTTCCAGACTCGTTCGATGAATTTTTCGCGGCCGAGATCAAAACGGGAAATACCTTCTTTTTTTAGTTCTTTTTCCACTTTGTACTGAGTAGCTATTCCAGCATGATCCGTGCCGGGAAGCCAGAGGGTTCTGAAGCCTTTCATCCGGTGGTAGCGTATGAGAATGTCCGATCCGGTATTATCGAGCGCGTGCCCCATATGAAGCGTACCGGTGACATTGGGAAGGGGCATATATACGACGTAATTTTTGATTTTTAATCTTGAATTTTTATTGACTGGAAGATTGTCCGGATTGAAATAGCCGGAGTCGAGCCACTTTTGATATATTTCCGGCTCGGTCGTTTTCGGATCGTACGGCTTGGAGAAATCGGCGTTCATTCATCAATTATGGCCGATTTCGGCCATAAAATAAAGGTTTTATTTTATCTTTTAAAGAGTGAGATTTGATTCCGCCGCGATGCGCCTTCTTTTTTTCTTCAGTATTTGGATGTAAGAAGCGGCGGCTATCATGGCTGCATTATCGGTATTGAATTCCATGTCCGGCGCAAAAAAGTTTAAACCGGATTCGAAAGCTGCTTTTGAAAGCGATTTCCGGAGATATTTATTGGCCGCTACACCCCCGGCTAAAATTACAGACTTAGCCTTGTATTCTTTTGAGGCTCTCATTGATTTATAAACCAATGTTTCGACGGCTGCTTTTTGAAAACTGGCCGCTACGTCTTCTATAAATTCTTTATTTTTAGACTGCTCCTCGTGATCCCTAATATAGTAAAGCACAGAAGTTTTGAGGCCCGAGAAACTGAAATCATAGTTTTTGTCCTTCATCATCGGACGAGGAAATAGGACTGAATTTTCGTCTCCTTTCCTGGCTGCCTTTTCTATTTCCGGACCGCCGGGATAAGGAAGACCGAGCATTCTCGCCACCTTGTCGAAAGCTTCTCCTACGGCGTCATCTCTCGTTTCGCCTAATCTTTTCCACTCCGTGAGAGATTTTAAAAGGAGCAGTATCGTGTGCCCGCCGGACACCACGAGACCGATCGCCGGAAATGTTTTCGTTTTTGAAAATTTAAAATCGGAAACCGGAAGTTGGGTTTTCTGTGATAATAGAAAACTATAGAGATGTCCTTCCATATGATTAACGCCGACGAGTTTTAATTTGGGGCTATCGGTTTTAAGTTTTAATTTGACTTCTTTGGCAAAATTCACGCCGGTCCATAAGGCGGGTTCCAATCCCGGTCCCACTGTCACGGCCACCGCTTCAATTTTTTTTGAAGCCGGGTTTTTAAGGATCCGGTTAAAAATCACCGGCAGATTTTTCAAATGTTCTCTTTTGGCAATATTGGGGACTACGCCGCCGAAAGGGGCATGAAGAGAAATCTGGGATGAAACTATGTTTTCTATCACCCTGAATTTGGGATGTTTTATTCCTCCTTTGGCTTCGACGAGCGCTAAGGATGTTTCATCGCAGGAAGTTTCGATGGATAAGATGATCATAACTTATATATTAGTAACAGGTAACTGGCAATCAGTAAATAGTGAGTTATAATATTAATTAAAAGAAAATGATTCAATTATTTTACGTCTTCAGCGATTGGGGAATATTCTTATTGAGATTGGTCTTGGGACTCACACTCGTAAAGCATGGGTGGCCGAAAATAAAAAATCTTAAGGGAACTGGGGAAAATTTTTCCGGAATGGGTTTCAAACCCGGCGTATTTTGGGGTACCCTGGTGGCTTTTTTGGAATTCTTCGGCGGACTTATGCTCGTTGCTGGGTTTTTTACTCAGGCGATTTCTTTGTTTTTTGTTTTGGAATTTGCGGTCATAATTTTATTTGTCAAAAGGAAGGCCGGCTTCGTGGGGGGGTATGAGTTCGATCTTCTGATATTTGCCGTCGCACTTTTGCTCGCTTCGGTGGGCAGCGGAGCATTGAGCATTGATAATTTACTTAAAATTCTGATATTTTAAGAGGGTTATGAAGGTTTATGAAATAATCCCGGGAGTCATAGCCTGGGTTACATTACTCGGTCTGGTTTTTCTTTCTTGGAAACTTCCTCAGGTGGTAGTTATATTCATACTGCTTTACGATCTTTATTGGCTCTTGAAGCTTTTTTATCTTTTTTTGCATTTGCGTTTTGCCTTTTCCAAGATGAGGAAAAATCTCCGTATCGATTTTTTAAAGAAACTCGAGGAGGAAAATTTGGATTGGAAAAAAGTTTACCACTTGGTTATCGTGCCGATGTATCGGGAACCTTATGAGGTTGTCTATGAAAGCATATCGAGTCTCTCAAAATCCAATTATCCGAAAGACAAGATACTGGTGCTTTTAGCCTGCGAGGAAAGAGGGGGCGATCAAGACAAGGAAACTGCTGGGAGAATAGAAGAGAATTTTAAACCGGTTTTCGGAGGATTTTGTAAAACTTTTCATCCGGCCGGATTGCCGGGTGAAATGCCGGGCAAAGGATCCAATGAAGCTTGGGCGATAAAGCACGCCCTTCCCGAACTTGTCGACAAGCGGAGCATACCCTATGAAGATGTTCTGGTGTCGGTTTTTGATAGCGACACAAGGACGGCGCCTGATTATTTCGGCATACTTACTTATTCCTTTTTGAAAGCTCCTCATCCCTTAAGGTCAAGTTATCAGCCGATTCCTCTTTTTACCAATAATCTAAAAGATACGAAATTCTTTGCGAGACTGGTCGGTTTTTCTTCCAGTTTTTGGCATCTTATGCAGTCTTCGCGCCCGGAGCAGTTGGTTACTTTTTCTTCCCACAGCCTGCCTCTCAGGGCTCTCTCTGACGTGGGCTTCTGGGAAACGGATTTGGTTTCGGAAGATGCCAGAATATTTTTCCAGTGTCTTAATCATTACAATGGCGACTGGCGCACCGTACCCCTTCTTTATCCGGTCTATATGGACGCCGTCTCAGGTAAAAATTTTTTTGAAGCCATGAAAAATCTTTATAAGCAGCAGAGAAGATGGGCCTGGGGAGCGGAAAATTTCGTTTATTTGGCGAGAGATCTCAAAAAGAACAGCGGTGTTCCGAAAAAAGTGAAGAGATTTTGGCTTTGGACCCAGCTCGACGGGTTTTATTCCTGGTCGACCAGCTCTTTCATAATATTTTTATTCGGAGTGCTGCCCAACGTTTTAGGTAATGAACATTTTAAAAGCTCGCTCTTATCTTATAATTTACCCAGAATGACTGGGATAATACTAAACTTAAGCACCATAGGCATAATAGTTTCAGCAGTTTTGAGCATAATACTTATGGCGCCGAGAATAGAAGGCTTCAAAAAAAGGTACTATTTTTATTATCTTTTGGAATGGGCTCTTATGCCCATAGTTTTCATTATCTTCGGAGCCATTCCGGCTCTCGACGCTCAAACGAGGCTTATGATTGGAGGCAAAGCGCGCCTCGGATACTGGAGGACGCCCAAAAAGGCATGAGCGAATATGTCACGCGAGCCATAGTTTTAGGCGTGCGGAGCTCGAAGGAACACGACAAAATTTTTGATTTGTATACGGAAAGTTTTGGAAGGGTAAAGGTAAGGGCTCCGGGAGGTAAAAAAATATTATCGAAACTTTCTCCGCATCTCGATGTGATGAACTTGGCTCTGGTTAAGATAGTCGAAAAAAATAATTTAACCTTGGTCGACGCTTTGTCGGAAGATGATTTTAAGAAGTCCAAAAGCGACCGGATATTTTTCCGATCGATACTCGAAATAGGTGAACTTTTAAAGCGTATTTGTCCGGAAGCGGTGCCGGACAATGATCTTTGGTTTTTACTTTTAAGATCGCTTAAAGAGGGAAAAGTTTCCTTGGCCGATTTTTTGATCCGTTTGGGTTATGATGTAAAACACGCTTCATGCGAAATTTGCGGGAGCAAGGATGTGGATATTTTCGGTTCCGAAAGCCAGACTTTTTTTTGCCGGAATTGCAGTTTAAAAACTAACGAAAACAATTTACTATATCTATAACAACTTCAAATGTCCCTAAAAAAACTAGAAAGGAGATTGGGTAAATATAAAAAATCGCCGGACAAGGATTATTTGCCGGGATGGCTGAGAAAAATTCTTGTTGGCGGAATATTTATAGGGCTTGCCATAATAATAGCCGGAGCCGCCTTTATCATTTATTACATTAACGAGCCCAAAGGTGTCGATTTGGAAGTGTCGGCTCCTTCGGATGTTTCTAAAGGAGTGCCTTTCGACCTCACCATAAATGTAAACAATATTTCAGGCAATCAAGTGAATGACGCCTCTATAAATGTAAGTTTAGGAAACGGACTTTTGGTTTGGAACCCTGGATCGACCAGCAGTAATATCTTTTCGGATGGCATAGGCAACATAAGCGTCGGGAACCTTTACAAGAAAGTCTATAAAGTCATACCGGTAGGGGACCTAAATTCTTCCCAGACGATGGATATATCAATATCGTATTTGAATAGCAATGGCAGCCGTTTCGAAATAAGGAAAGAAGAAACGGTTTTGATTTCCAGTTCGGTGGTCGCGGTCAGCGTTTCTAAGCCGGATCAAATACTCAATGGATCTCTTTTTTCATTTGACGTCAATTACACCAACAATTCCAGTTTCGATTTTCCCAATATGGTTTTGGAGGCCGATTTCCCGGATTCTTTCACTTTCGATTCCTCGTCTCCCGGACAATCTTCTCTTTCCAATACCTGGCAGCTCGGATCGCTCTTGGCTAATTCAACGGGTACCTTGTCCATAAAAGGGGAGTTCGCCAATTCGAGTGTTTCTTCTTTCGATATACCGCTCAAACTTTATGCGGTTATAAACGGAACAAATTACGAAGTAGCTGACTATACGGCCAACTTTCCTTTAGCCCCCTCCCCCATAGGGATAAGTATTTCTGTGAACGGTTCGGATCATTACGTGGCTAAGCCGGTGGATACGCTCAATTATTCCATTCAGTACGTTAATAAGAGCGGCATAGCCCTGAAGGACGCCAAAGTAAAAGCCGTTTTAAGCGGTTTTGCTGATTGGACCAAAGTCAAAACCGACGGCACTTTTGATCCTTTGTCGAGGACTATCACCTGGGATTCCAAAACCACTCCCGATTTACAGTTTTTGGAGCCGGGAGCTGTCGGTAATTTGAATTTGAGTTTAATCACGAGCTCTAATATACCGACTTCTTTGCAGGGCCTTTCGACAAAAAATCTTTATGTTAAGGCAGACATTTCAATAACCTCTCCTTCCGTGCCTTACTATATTTCAAGCAATCAGACTTTTGCCGAAACGTCTGAAGAGACGAGAGTTTCGAGTGTGGTTTATTTGAGCAGCAAGGCCCTTTTTAGAGATGCCGGGAGCGGCATAGCGAATGTTGGTCCGCTACCTCCCCGAGTCGGAACACCCACGGATTTCACCATTCATTGGCTTCTTAGTAATTTCGGGAATGATTTAAGTAATGTTTCGATATCGGCTCCGCTGCCATCTGGCATCACTTTCACGGGGGTTACGAAGAGCACTATAGCTTCTTCCTCAATAGTCTACAGCTCTTCCACCGGGAGTGTTGTTTGGAATATAGGGGATGTCGGGGCTAACAGCGGTTTCATAACCGGTCCCATAGAAGGAGTGTTTCAAGTGGAGGCTACTCCAACTAATGATGAGGTGGGAAGTTATGAAGACTTGCTCGGCGAAACCACTCTCAAGGCTTCAGATGATTTTACAAACTCTAATATAAGCATTTCGGCCGATCCGGTTACAACTCTTCTCCCTTATGATAAGACGGTTTCTTCTTCCGACGGCTTGGTTGCGGAATAAGCGGAAAATTGAAAATCGGCTCCTGAAAATTTAGAATTATCTTTATGGATATATTCGAAAAGATAAGCGGTTTAGCCAAAAGGCGGGGATATATTTTCCCGGGTTCCGAGATATA
>JAKAHT010000007.1:0-11784 GCA_021814805.1 bacterium | reverse complement strand
CTCGGAGTCATCGAGGGCGAGAAACAAAAAACATATCTCCGTGGTGAAATAACCCAGGGTGTCCACGTGAACTTCAAAAATATACTAAGTTCCACGCGTGTGAAGATACCCTTTGGTGTGGCTCAAATCGGCAAGGCATTCCGGAACGAAATCACGCCCGGCGGCTTCACTTTTCGTTCCAGGGAATTCGAACAAATGGAACTCCAGTTTTACGTCAAGCCGGAAATGGAGGAATCGATGAAGTGGTTTGAGTATTGGAAAAACGAAAGAATCAATTGGTACCTTTCTTTGGGAATGAAAAAAGAAAATTTGCGTTTCAAGGAGCACGCCAAAGACGAGCTGGCTCATTATGCCAAGGCGGCTTTCGATATTGAGTATCAAGCCGAAGGAGACTGGAAAGAAATGGAGGGCATACACCACCGCGGGGATTGGGATGTAAGAAGACATGGCGAATATTCCAAGGAGGACATGTCTTATTTTGATGAAGAGACCAAGGAAAAGTATTTACCTTACATAATAGAAACCTCCGGCGGAGTGGATCGGGCAACCCTATTCTTCCTTATGAGTGCCTACGAGGAGGAAAAGACTCCTCTCGGCGAAGAGAGGATAGTGCTCCGTCTGCATCCAAAGCTCGCTCCTTACAAAGCGGCCGTATTTCCTCTTTTAGCCAATAAGCCGCAACTTATCGAGCTCGCCAAAAAGATTTATGACAGCTTGAAGAAGGATTTTATGATTGCTTGGGACGACAGGGGAAATATCGGTAAGAGGTATCGAGCCCAAGACGAAGCCGGGACCCCTTACTGCCTGACTGTCGATTTTGAGAGTTTGGACCAGGGAGACGTCACGGTGCGCGACAGAGACACCATGAAACAAGAAAGAGTAAAAATAGAAGATTTGAAGAGTTATATAGGGCGCAAATTGTTATAATAATCACTATGCAAAAACCAATAAGATTAAAGTTCGCTAACGGACTTCGCGTCATTCTGGTGCCGGAAACTCAAAGTTTAACCACCACGGTTATGGTTTCGGTCGAAGCCGGATCGGAATATGAGACCAAAGACATAAACGGTTTATCCCATTTCCTGGAACATATGTGTTTCAAGGGGACCCATCGTCGGCCGAGAGCCATAGATATCACATCCGAGCTCGACGGGTTGGGAGCGCAGTACAACGCTTTCACTTCTCAAGAGTCGACGAGTTATTATGCCAAGTCTAAATCACAAAATGCCGATGAAATACTCGACGTGGTGGCCGACATGTATCTCGATCCGACTTTTGATAATAACGAAATAGAAAAAGAGCGCGGTGTCATAATACAAGAGCTCAATATGTATGAAGACACCCCGATGAGGCGCGTAGCCGAACTTTTCATGAGTGTAGTCTACGGAGATCAGCCGGCTGGCTGGGATATAGGAGGCAGAAAAGAAATAATAAAAAAACTCACGCGTCAGGATTTTATCGATTACAGAAATAAACATTATGTTCCTCAATCGACGGTTGTTACCTTATCCGGGGGGCGCATCTCGAGAGAAACCGCCAAAAAGGTAGAAAAATATTTTAAAGAACTTCCGCCCGGCAAAAAAGGTTCCAGGCCCAAGACCAAAGAATCTCAAAGCAAACCGAGAGAGCTCGTGGCTTTCAAGGACGTCGATCAATCCCATGTCGTTATGGGTTTTAGGGCGTTCGATATTCACGATGAAAGAAAATTCGCTCTTGAGGTGGCCTCCGAGGTTTTGGGCGGCGGAATGAGTTCAAGACTTTTTCAAAAAGTAAGAGATGAGCTGGGAGCGGCTTATTATGTGAGGACCGACGTCGATTTGTATCAAGATCATGGTTTATTTGAAATGTCGGCCGGTGTCGAGCATGAAAAAATAGATTTAGTGATCAAATCCGTCTTGAAAGAATTTGAAAGACTGAAAACCGAAAAAGTGTCCGCTTCCGATCTTAAGAAAGCCAAGGAACATCTTTTGGGAAATCTCTTCATGTCTCTGGAAGGATCTGATGAGATAGGCTCTTTTTATGCCGGCCAGGAGATAATGGGGCTCAAGCTATCGACTCCGGAAGAGTTGGCTAAGAGGATAAGCAAGGTGACTTCGGAAGACGTTATGGCCGTTGCGAGGCAGATTATAAAGAACAACCGGCTCAATTTGGCCGTCATCGGACCCTTTAAGAAAAGAAGCTTTCTTGATATATTAAGGGTGTGAGTTCATCCACTCAAAAGGTAGAAATAAGCTGGACGGCTCTCTGGCGCATATTCATATTTATAGGTTTCGCCCTTCTCTTGTATTTCGGCCGGGAAGCCTTTGCCGTCCTTCTTGTCGGCGTAGTTTTGTCTTTAGGCATAGAACCGTTGGTTGGGTTTTTGAGCGAGAAGTTTAAATTCGGCCGGGTACTTGCCATAGTCACAGTTTTCATAGTGCTCGTAATGTTTCTGGGGTCGGTTTTGTATTTCATTTTGCCGGTATTGATGAGCGAATTCGGAGGTTTTGTCTACAGACTGAATCAAATAATACCTTCTTTGCCGGGCGTTAATATACTTCCCTCGTCGCTTCAGGGAAGCCAGTCGGGCATCGATAAAATTTCTAGTTTTCTTTCCTCGATGAATTTCTCCGTGACTTCGACCTTCTGGTCGATCATTAAGGATATAGTTCTGGTTTTTTCGGCTCTCATAGTCACTCTTTATCTTTCGGTGGAGAAACACGGCGCTGAGAGAATGCTCCGGGTCATATTGCCGGATACATATGAAGCTTCGGTTATGACCGTCTTCAAAAATTTTGAAATCAAAATGAGGAGGTGGTTCGCCACTCAGCTTGCTTTGAGTTTGTTCGTCGGCCTGGCTGTTTTCGTGGGGATGTTCCTTATAGGCGTGAGATACCCGGTGGTTTTGGGTATTTTGGCGGGAATACTGGAAATAGTCCCCGTCATAGGTCCGATAATAACAGGAACGCTGGCTTTCGTTATCGCCGCCTCCGATTCGGTGAGTCTCGCGATCTATGCCGTAATATTCTTCATATTGGTCCAGCAATTGGAAAATCATGTTTTGGTACCTCTTTTAGTGGGGAAGAGCATGAGGGTTCATCCGGTTATAGTTTTGGTTTCTGTGATAGCCGGTGGCGAAATAGCCGGAATAACCGGTATAATACTTTCCGTGCCCATAGCCGTTTTAGCTCAGGAGATATTCGATTATTTAGCTGAAAGAAAATCAAAAAAATTAAAATTGGAAGTTGAATAATGGAAAAATTTTATATAACAACTGCGATACCTTACGTAAACGCAAGTCCCCATGTCGGACACTCGCTTGAGTTTGTCGAAGCTGATGTTATCGCTCGTCACGAAAAAGCTCTCAAAAAAGATGTTTATTTCCTTTCCGGCACCGATGAAAACGCTATAAAGAATTTTCAAGCGGCCGAAAAGGCCGGCATAGGAGTCCAAGAATTCGTCGATAAGAATTCTTCGGCTTTTGAACAAGTTTTGAAAGCTCTCAATATTTCAAACAATCAATTCATAAAAACCACCGAAGAAAGGCATAAAAAAGGCGCCCAGGCTCTGTGGCTCTCGACCGACAAAGATGACCTGTACAAAAAAACTTACCGGGGTCTTTATTGTGTCGGCTGTGAGCAGTTTTATGAACCGGGAGACTTGAATGAAAAAGGTGAATGTTTCGAACATCCCGGAAAACCGCTGGAAACCGTCGAGGAAGAAAATTATTTCTTCCGACTTTCCAAATATCAGAGCTGGCTCAGAGATTTGATTTCTAGTGGCAAGTTGAAAATAGTCCCTGAAATAAGAAAGAACGAAGTTCTGTCCGTGATAGACAAAGGGCTTCAAGATTTTTCCGTTTCCCGTCCGGTCGAAAGATCCCATGGTTGGGGAGTGCCGGTGCCGGGCGACGAGAAACAGACTATCTATGTTTGGTACGACGCCCTTTCTAATTACATAACCGCCCTCGGTTATCCTGACGAGAAAAGCGATCTTTATAAAAAATACTGGCTCCAAAGCGACGTCAGGCTCCATGTTATAGGCAAAGGTATCAGCCGGTTTCATGCCATCTACTGGCCGGCGATGCTTCAAAGCGCCGGCTTGCCCTTACCGACCGAAGAGTTTATTCACGGCTACGTCACAGCTGAAGGACAAAAAATAAGCAAGACCATAGGGAATGTCATAGATCCCCTGGAAGTCATTAAAAAATACGGCACCGACCCCTTGCGTTATTACCTGCTCCGCGAGATACCGGCTTATCTCGATGGTGATTTTTCATTCAAAAGATTTGAAGAAAGATACAACTCGGATTTGGCGAACGGACTCGGCAATTTCTCCGCCCGCGTGCTTTCTTTGGCGAACAGCCTTGGTTCCGTAAAAAAAGGCGAAGTTTCGAAGGATGTCGAGGAAAAAATAAACGAAATACGCCAAAAGGTGAATGAGAATTTGAAGGAGTTCAAATTCCATGAAGCGCTTGCTTCCATTTGGGAACTTTTAAGCTTCGGCGACGCCAAAGTGAATTCAGAAAAACCTTGGGCTGTTGAGGATCAGTCGAAGAAATCGGAAATAGTTTTCAATCTGCTGACCATACTGGACAATGTCGCTTCGCTCGTAGATCCTTTTATGCCGGAAACATCCCGAAAAATAACGGAATGTATAATATGGGAAGGCGACTCCATAAAAGCCAAAAGAGGCGAAGTTTTATTCCTTCGCCTCCCTAAATCCTGAGCTGCAATATTAATTTTGTAGCTTCTTGTAATGAAGAAACCGTGTAGTCAGGCTTGGCGGAATTTATAAGGTTTTTGGTGTGAAAACCTCCTAAAAATCCTATGGTTGTAGCTCCGGCGCTTTTAGCCGATACGAGCGATCCATACTTATCGTCGATATATATTATCTCCCCGTCCTTTACGCTGAATTCTTCCATCAAATATTTGAGGGTTTTACCCTTGTCTTTGGTGGAGATAACCTCGTCTATTATTCCTTTGAGTTGGAATTTTTTGACACTTTTTTTAATCAGTCCCTTTTTGTTGCTGCTTAAAGCGATCACTGGTTTGTGTATCGCCCGGCAGATTTGAATGAATTCTCTGGCGTACGATTGCAATCTGTATTCATTCCAGTGTTCCTTGAGATATGATTTTATGGCAGATTTCACTTCCTTTTCCTTAAGGATAAGTTTCCTGTCGTGATAAATGCCGTCCATGTCCCCGGCAATGCTCTTCTTGAATTCTTCCAAAGAAGGAGGATTTTCGTTGAATCTCTCGTATATTGAGACTACCATGCCGTGGTAAAACGGTACCGCGTCAACAAGCGTTC
Source organism: bacterium (assembly GCA_021814805.1). GTDB lineage: Bacteria > Patescibacteriota > Minisyncoccia > UBA6257 > GWB1-50-10 > JAKAHT01. The sequence goes on along the minus strand of JAKAHT010000007.1, from coordinate 6,492 downwards.
CGTCGAAACCAGAAACTATCAATTTGATCATTTTTTCTTCCTTTTTGTTGTTTAAAAAACTGGTTTCTATATTAAAATTATTTTGTCTATAATTCAATACATGATTGAATTTTTTGACGCTCATACCCACGCCCATTTTGCCGCTTTCAAAGACGACTACCGTGAAGTGATAAGGAAAGCTTTGGAGTCCGGCGTCGGTTTGGTAAACGTGGGCACGCAAAAGGACACTTCTTCGTCGGCCGTATCCGTGGCGCACGAATTTAACGAGTACCCTGTTTATGCCGCCGTGGGTCTTCATCCGGTCCATACATCTAAATCCTTTCACGATGAAGACGAACTAGGAGGCGGGCTGCCGGCCAAAGGTTTTATGAGCCGGGCCGAAGAATTTGATTACGATTATTACCGCAATCTGGCTTTGGACCCAAAGACAGTCGCCATAGGGGAGTGCGGACTGGATTATTACCGTCTTGAGGAAGGCTATGAAAAAATTTTGAAAGAAAAGCAAATCAAGGCTTTCAAAGAACAAATGAAGCTGGCCTACGATGTCGGGAAGCCGCTTATGATTCACTGCAGGAACGCTTTCGGTGATTTGATAGAAATATTGGACGTTAATTATAAAATACTAAATACGAATAATCCCGGTATTATTCATTTCTTCTCCGGCACTAAGGAAGAGGCTAAAAAACTCCTCGATCTCGGTTTCAGTTTCACCTTCGGCGGCGTTATAACTTTTGCAAGAAATTATGATGAAGTCATAAAATTTTTGCCCGGAGACAGGATTCTTTCGGAAACCGACGCTCCTTACGTTGCGCCTCTCCCTTACCGCGGCAAGCGGAATGAGCCTTCGTATGTGAGGGAAGTCGCGACAAAACTCAGCGAAATAAGAGGAGTTTCTTTGGATGAGATGGCAAATTCAATAAGAAAAAACGCCCGACGCATATTTAAGATAGCTTAGCTTCAAAAAGGATGGATTTTCATCTAAAATAAATTTTATGATGAAGAGCTATAATTTCGCTCGGATAGAGAAAAAATGGCAATCTGTGTGGGAAAAATCTGGTTTGTATTCGGCTAAAGATTTCTCTAAGCGCAAAAAATGGTATTCCTTGGTTGAGTTCCCTTACCCTTCCGGGCAAGGGCTTCATGTAGGCCACATAAGAAGTTTTACGGCCATGGATGTCATATCGAGGAAGAGAAGAATGGAGGGGTACAATGTTCTTTACCCGATAGGCTGGGATGCTTTCGGTCTGCCGACCGAAAACTATGCCATAAAAACAGGCATTAATCCCAAAGCAGCTACCAAAAAAAATACCGACACCTTCAGGAAACAGTTGAAAAGTTTGGGATTTTCTTTCGACTGGAACCGAGAAATAAACACCACCGATCCGAGATATTATAAATGGACCCAGTGGCTCTTCCTGCAATTTTTTAAGAAGGGCTTGGCTTATAAAGCCGAGATAGATATCAACTGGTGTCCGATGGACAAAATCGGCTTGGCGAATGAAGAAGTTATTGGCGGCCGCTGCGAAAGATGCGGAGCCGAAGTGGAAAAGAGAAAAAAATCCCAGTGGATGCTTAAAATCACGTCTTATGCCGACAAGCTTTTAAAGGGCCTTGAAGGGGTGGATTATTTGGATGAAATAAAAACCCAGCAGATAAACTGGATCGGACGATCTGAAGGCGCTGAAATAAAATTCAAAGTTCAAAATTCGGAATTCGAAATTAACATATTTACCACTAGACCGGATACTCTTTTTGGGGCGACTTACGTGGTTTTGGCACCGGAACATCCGTTGATTTCAATCTTGAAATCAAAGATCGCAAATTACCATGAAGTTGAAAAGTACATAAATACCGCAAGGGTGGAAACGGAAGAAGAGCGGACAGCCGAAGGCAAGGAAAAGACCGGCGTGGAACTCAAAGGTATTAAAGCCGTGAATCCGGCTAATGGAAAGGAAATTCCGGTTTGGACAGCTGATTATGTTTTGTTCGAATACGGCACAGGGGCCATTATGGCTGTCCCGGCGCATGATGCGAGAGACTACGATTTCGCCGAAAAGTTCAAATTGCCTGTTATAGAAGTTATATCCGGGGAAGAGCCCGGCAAGCTTTGGGAAGGTAAGGGCAAGCTTGTAAATTCCGGCAGGTTCGACGGCCTGGATTCGGAAAGAGCCAAAGAAGAAATAATCAAATTTGTTAAAGGAAAGAAGACGGTTAACTATCACCTGCGCGACTGGGTTTTCTCAAGGCAAAGATATTGGGGCGAACCTATACCCGTAATCCATTGTGAAAAATGCGGCTATGTCCCGGTTCCCGAAAAAGATTTGCCGGTTACCCTGCCGCCGGTGAAAAATTACAAACCTAGGGATGACGGCGAATCACCGCTAGCTTCAGTTCTGTCTTTTGTGAACGTCAAATGCCCGAAGTGTCGTGGTCGCGCCAAGAGGGAAACCGACACCATGCCAAATTGGGCCGGGTCCAGTTGGTATTTTTTAAGATACATCGATCCGAAAAATAACAAAGAATTTTCTTCGATGAAGAAAATGAAATACTGGATGCCGATAGACTGGTACAACGGCGGCATGGAGCATGTGACACTGCATTTGCTTTATTCGAGATTTTGGAACCAATTTTTACACGACTTGAAATTGGTGCCCGGAAGCGAACCTTACAAAAAGAGAACTGCTCAAGGAATGATTTTGGGAGAAGGGGGCATAAAGATGTCCAAATCAAAAGGCAATGTGGTAAACCCCGACCTCATAGTAAAAAATTACGGCGCCGACACCGGGAGGATGTACGAGATGTTCATGGGACCGTTCGACCGGGCGATAGCCTGGGATACCAAAGGCATTGAGGGCGTGAAACGTTTCCTTCGCCGGGTTTGGGAAACGGCCCACTCCGGAAAAATCATCAGAAAAACTAAGAACGAGAAACTTCAAAAGCTTCTTAATAGCACAATCAAAAAAGTCAGCGAGGACATAGAAAAAATGGCTTTCCATACGGCTATAAGTTCCATGATGATTTTTTTGAATGCCTGCCAAGAGGAGGAAAAAATACCGGAAAGCATCTGGAAAGATTTCTTACTCATCCTTTCTCCTTTTGCTCCGCATATCACCGAAGAACTTTGGGAGTGTTTGGGTAATAAAAAATCGATACACATTTCTCCCTGGCCGCACTACGATGAAAAACTTTTGGCGGAGGAATCGGTGGAGGTGGTTATTCAAGTAAACGGCAAGAGGCGGGGCAGCATATTTATAAGTCCCAACGCATCGGAAGCAGAAGCCGTGGAAAAATCCAAATCTTTGAAAACTGTAATATCTTCGCTTGGAGACCGGAGTATTAAAAAGGTTGTTTATATCAAAGGCAAGATAATAAATTTAGTTTCTTGATATGGGCAAATATTTATTTTTAGCAGTAGCTTTAATTTTGGTGGTGATAGCCTTGTTCACTGTCGCAAAAAATATGGGACAATCGCTGAAGTTCGAAAATATAGCCTCGGTATTAAAACTGGGATTCCAGGCTCCCTCGGCTCAAAACAACGCCCGAGGCTCTGTTTCATTGAATGTCGAAACGAGCACTGCGAGACCTTATATTCCCGGTCCGCCAGTTGTTGTTCAAACTGCCCCGCAAAATCAAATAACGCCGCCTCAAGGCTTCACCTTGAAAGATCTCTCGCCTTATTACGGAGAAGTGACGGTCGGGAGTGTTTATCCAGGAACTCTTTGGAATACCGGTCAGGTTTCTTTATACACTTCTTATTCTTCCAAGTCTGGAATTGATGTCACCGGCTGGACTATAAAATCTAATCGCGGTTCTCTTTTGATTCCTCAAGCCATTCTCGATTATAACCCTTGGGGATACGGCGCGGATTCCGATATAGTTCTTAAAAACGGCGGACGTTTGGATATATACAACTCAACGAGCCCCATAGGAAAGAATTTGAGAATAAATAAATGTATGGGTTTTTTGAATAACACTTATAAATTCAGCCCCTCTTTAGAGTGCAGTTACGCCAAATCTTACAGCGACTCCGACATTTCCAATTTGACGGGCGATTGCCAGAATTTTATAAGTTCGCTTGGTGGCTGCACTTCGCCTTCCGTCGGTCAGGTGAGTTATTTTTCCAACGAGCCGGCCTGTCAGGCTGTTTTGAACAATATAAATTACACCGGTTGTTACAGAGAAAATTCTAATTCCAGCGACTTTTTTTCCGGCCGATGGATAGCTTGGATACCGGGTACCTGGTCTTTAGATGAAAGCCACGATAGAGTGCTCCTTTTCGATAAAAACGGCCTCTTGGTAGACGAGTATACTTATTAAGCAGCCTTAGCTTACTTTCTTTCCGACAAAATTACTGAGGTTTCGAAATTTTTATTGCCTCTCAATATTTTTAATCTGACTTCGTCGCCGACTTTCGAGTTCTCCAGTAAATCCTGGATGGAATCGTTTTTTATCGGCTTCCCGTTCCACTCGAGTATAATGTCATTTTCCTTAAGTCCGGCCTTGTCGGCTGGAGTGCCCTTAATAACCGCTTCATCCATTGGATGTTCTTTCGTGATATAAGCTCCGGATTCGACCGGCAGAGACATTTTTTTGCTTATTTCTTCGTTCAAGGTTACATACCTTACTCCTAATAGAGGTCTTCTTATCCTTCCGAATTTTTTCAGATCAATCAGGTCTCTTTTGGCGGTGTTTATCGGTATGGCGAAACTTATATTTTGGGCTCCGGCCACCACTGCGGCGTTTATGCCGATAACTTTGCCCGACATATCAACCAAAGGACCGCCGGAGTTGCCAGGATTGATGGCGGCGTCTGTTTGGATGAGACCGCGCATTTCTTGGGTTGGTTCTTTAGGGTCCGGCTTGGCCTTGACCGATCTTGAAAGTCCCGAGATGATTCCCATGGAAACGGTGTTCTTAAAAATACCCAGAGCATTGCCTATGGCGAGTACCGTTTGTCCTAAGTCCAAATCGGAGGAGTTGCCTAATTTCAAGTAAGGAAATTTCCTTGTTTTATTCTCGGGGAAAATTATTTTTAATATAGCCACGTCATCGACTGGATCTCTCGCTAAAAGTTCCGCCTCAAAAGATTCTTCTTCGTCGGTTACAACTTTATATTTAACGTTTGACTCGGCGATGACGTGTTTGTTCGTTAAAACTATGCCGGAAGCATCGACTAAGAATCCCGACCCACCTCCTATTTCGATGGTGCCGTCGGAGGTTATTTTTTCTTCGGGTATTTTTATTTTATTCTTTGCGGCGGGCTTCAAGCTGGCCAGTTCCTTTTTTAAATCGTCAACTTTTTTGGAAAGGACTACCGAGACAACTGTCGGCATGGTGTTTTTTATTATCCTGGTTGTTTTAAAATCACTCATAAGCGTTTTGAATTAATTATATTTTACACCTTAATCGTGTTTTTGAAAAAAATAATCACCCCTCTTCGTGAGAGGGGTGATTATTTAAGCAGTTTATCTTTTTTTGCTGCTCTTTTTGGCCTTTTTCGTCGTTTTCTTGGCCTTCTTTTTTGCTGCCATTGTTTTATTTATTTTTCTTCACATACCTCAACGTTGGATTGTCGACTCTTCAATCGCATTGAGTAGTATCTACTATTAATTATAAAATTTTCTTTTTAAAAAATCTGTGGATAACTAATTTTTGTCTTAAAGTCGGTCGATCACTCTCCAAAAAAATCGTAATGATAAATTACAAATAAATAAACGGCGCTTAGTACGACGCCGATCAAAGAATAAATTATGTAGCTTTTTATAAAATGCGACATTTTCTGCGGAGGGTGGAGGATTCGAACCTCCGAGGGGATTTCTCCCCAAGCGCATTTCGAGTGCGCCGCACTAGACCACTATGCGAACCCTCCGTTCGCCTTGTGCCCTCAGTAGGAATCGAACCCACATCTTATCCTTAGGACGGATCTGCTCTATCCATTGAGCTATGAGGGCACTCGTAAGATAAGTAATACTTTAAAATAGCTCTTTTTTCAAGTGTGGAGTAGTATTTGATTATGCCAATCGAGCGTAAATACCCGGAGTCACGCCTCTTGAAAGTTTCGGAAGAGGTCGCTGAAAAAGTAAAGCAGACAGTTCTTCGTCTAAGAGAAGAAGGGTTTAAATTCGATTTTGAGGAAACGCCCGACACTTACGTTGTGACAACGAAAGACGAAAAAGGGAAAGAAAAGAGAACTCATATCACAAAACTTATGGGCGGAAACTTGCCGCTCGCCGGCGGTTCTCTCGGAATAGAAGATTTCATCGAAGCGCGCTTGCGCTATCCGGACGATGATATTAATATAGCTGTTAGGAAATTAGAGGAAGATAAGGAATAATTGGGCGTTTAGCTCAGTGGTAGAGCGTTTCATTGACATTGAAAAGGTCAGAGGTTCAATCCCTCTAACGCCCACCGGTCGGAAGGGCCTATAGTAAAATGGTATTACATCTCCATGGCATGGAGGAGGTCGGGGTTCGATTCCCCGTAGGTCCACAA